>DAOUWY010000277.1 GCA_030666885.1 Methanosarcinales archaeon | reverse complement strand
CCCGATCAACCAGGAGATAGAGATACGAAATATCCAGATGCAGGATGTGGATAAGAAATCTGCTGGCCCTGGTTCCAGGGTAGGACTTTCCTTAAAGGGTGTGCAGGCAAAAGATGTAGACCGGGGCAATATCATCTCATCTGGCGAGACCACGGCAAAGGATATTGAACTTGAATGCAATGTCTCGAAGTTCAGTCAGGGACTGGCCGTAGGCAGTACACTGCACATGTATGTCAACCTCCAGTCCACACCGGTCAAAATAACAGGAATCACCGTTGACGGCCAGGATGTGGGCGAAGCCCGGGCAGGCAGTACATGCAGGATATCACTTAACACAGGCGAGGAAGTTTCATTTGGCAACGGTGATATGTTCTTGCTTACTGATCTCAACCAGCCAAAGCAGCGGTTTATTGCCGGATGTAAATATCATACCTGACCTGGAGGTTAAAGTTTGGATGAAATAGCAACACTGTGTAACGATGTTTCAATGGCAGTAGCTGATTCAATAAAAGACCTTGTAGGCACCCAAAAAGGCGGTGAAGTGGTGGGAATGGGGGCTGACGGGACGCCTTCCAAGTTTATCGATATTGTAGCCGAAGACGCTGCACTGGAGATATTTGCATCCTCGGGCATCAACATGAAGATCGTTACTGAAGAAAAGGGTCATCTTACTTTCGGGGATGTCCCCGAGTTCACTGTGGTGCTTGACCCGCTGGACGGTACGTATAATGCAACGCGTGATGTCCCCTTTTATTCTGTTTCTATTGCCATATGTGGTGCCGATTTGACTGATATCAGGTATGCCGAAGTATATAACCTGGCTAATGGTACGGATTTTACTGCTGCTAAGAATAAGGGTGCTTTTTACAATAATAATAAGATACAGGTCTCTCAGGCTGCTAAACTTGATGAGTTCACTGTTGCATCCTATGGGTATAAGGATAAAAGTGATGTGTTCAGGCGCCTGGGCAGTCATGTGCGGCGTCTTCGCTCATTTGGAAGTGCGGCCCTTGAATTGAGCTTTGTAGCATCAGGCAGGCTGGATGCATTTGTAGACCTTCGCAACAGGTTGAGGATCATGGATGTGGCGGCCGGTATACTTATTGTCAATGAGGCGGGGGGTATCGTGACAGACGGGCATGGACAGGCGCCCGGTGGTGAGCTGAATGTTACTAACAGGGTGGATATTGTGGCTTCAAATGGTGTGCTACATCCGGTTCTTGAAAAAACGGCGGTTGTTCTTTAGGTGTGGGTGCCGGCCGGGAAGGGGCTGGGGTCAGGAAGGTGTGGATGTGATTATAGGGGGATGTTGAATGCACTACATGTGTAATCGGTTAAGAGTAATATTGTGATAGAACACGGATGCGCGCGGATACGAAAATAGATATATCTAATCCGTATCATCTGTGTTCTATTCAAACAAAATAGGTTCATCATAAAAATCATTGGTTCTTTGGAAAACAATACATATCGAGTCAGTCAAGCTCCTTAACAGATGACTAATGAAATCCGATATTGAAGGTAAGTCTGGTCGATAAAAGTAACCGGTTCATCTTTTACCCGTTCTGCAAGGGACAGATTCTCTGCCTGGTCAAGGCCCAGTAATGCACGATGACGTCCTTCATCCTCATCCGGACCGTCCAATTCAGAAAATACGGATGAAATGAGCGAAGCAGGTATCACCCACCTAAATCTCGGTTCTGTCTTGCCACACAGCAAAGCCATACTTCTCGGTCAGGCGGCGGCGCAGGTCTCTGGCAAAGTCATCTCCATCGCTGCGGGCATAGGAGATAAATATGCGAGGAGGGCTGGATCGGAGGTGCATGGTTTTGAGTTATGGTTCCTATATTCTTAAATTATTCTTATTGCACACCCGGAAATACGTGTAATCGGAAGTACTGATTACAGAGAAAAAACACGCAATACAATCTCCACCAATACAAAGGTAATAAAATGACTGGTTTACTACCAACATGAAGGTAACATACTTATACAATCACTACCAGCATAAAGGTAATGATCGATTCAGAAGACAATGTCCAAAAAATATTGGATGTATTGTATGAGTATAATCCGTGGTGGAAAAGCAGTGAGTTTCACATTCCGAAATACAGGACAAAATGGTTTGATTCACTGGCATCGGCAATGGATAGCCAAAATATCGAAATTGTTTATGGTCCACGGCAAGTTGGTAAAACAGTCTTGATGAAGCAAGTTGTGAAACACCTGATCGAACATGAACATGTTTCACCACACAATATCATGTATATTTCCATGGATCACACTTCCATTGACATGATCTGCCTTGAGCCTGTTAAAGATATAATTGATGTTTACTCCACCTTCGTTAAACCTTCCGGGGGCGAAAAAGCATATATTTTCCTTGACGAAATACAGACTATTGCCAATTGGAGCAATTATCTGAAACAATTCCATGACCTGCAATCTCCTCTTAAGTTCACAGTTTCAGGTTCATCAAGTACTGAAATTGAAAAAGGCGGTTCGGAATCGTTGATCGGAAGGTCACGACTTCGTTTGATGCTTCAGTGGAAGTTTGCAGATTATGTCAATTATTCTCTTTTCAAGGAAGAATATCCATCAGGATTATGCGATATGGCAGACGCTGCACCAGTCACGAATGCACTCATTCAAAGGGATGCAGGTGCGATGTTTGATGCTTTACTGGTGTATCGTGATGCATTACTGAAGAATGGCATATCCCTTGACAAATATATTCTTGATTACATCGTAAAAGGCGGTTATCCTGCACTTTTAGATGCCGATCTTGAAACATCAAGGGATGTGCTTATGGAGCGGTTTGGGTTGACCATACATAAGGATATAATGCGAATGTTTTCTGTCCGGAACATAAAGGGGCTGGAAAATCTCGTGTTGCGGTGCGCTATGCAGAGTGGACAAATGACTGATTATCATGGTTTTTCAAAGTCTATTGGCATAAAGTATGATACATTCATGATATACCTCGGGTATCTCACTGATGTTTTTATGATATCGGAGTCACGTTT
>DAOUWY010000171.1 GCA_030666885.1 Methanosarcinales archaeon | reverse complement strand
GGCATGATTGTCAAACGTTACGACGCTACACCCAACCGTAGCAGAGTTGTGGGGTATAATTATTAGGATCAATGGCGGCTGGCACCTGGATGTGTGCAGAGTATATGAAAGATAACATAGCGTTGTTCCGGCAATCATGAATTCGGCATCTTATTAACAGATAAAAATAATTAAACCTAAAATGTCATACCAGGAATACCTTGCTGCCAGGGACACTGTGACCACTATCGGCCAGCCTGTTATTTCGGTCATATTCATATTTTCGCTCGCTCTTGGCATTATTGCTATCTACCACATGCTTTCAAACGACAGCCGCGCCTTCAGGCTGGCATCAAAGTTAAGGGAGATCGATACGGCACTCCTGGTCATAGGATTTATTATCATTGCCTGGTTCCACCTGCGCATCTACCAGACAATAGAACTGGTCTACCCGCCTGAACTGGCAAATTATATGGCCAGTACCATGGGTACCAGCACGATAGGTACCAGTGGAACACCCTTAAGATTTGCTGTCCCGCTTTGGATAGAAACAGAAAAATTATACTTCTGGACCCTGTGCCTGTCCATTTTCCTGGCAGTAACCAATTATCGCTATGATTTTATAAGGACAAGAATAACAGCACTGTTCTCATCGGCCATAAATATCATGCTGGCAGCCTTTGGTATACTAACATATTATACCTCAAACCCGTTCAGGGAACCCCTGCCCGGCCTGCACTTAGAGATCACAAGCTGGTTCCATGCCGCAAGTGTGGGCGATCCCAATGTGTTATACACCACACTGTACCAGTTGTATTTCCGCATCACATATTTCTACAATTCAGAGTATATGTGGACCCACCCGCCCATGCTCTTTATCGCATATGCATCCCTGGTGGTCACCTTTGTGGGATGTGTGTTCATGCTGTTTCGACGGGAGAAGATATTTGACCGCATCTCATATAACCATGCCAAGGTCGGATACCTGTTGCTGACAGTAGGCATGCTCATTGGTTACCCCTGGGCTGTGGTGGCATGGGAGGGAAAGGACTGGTGGTGGGACCCCAAGATCAACGGTAGCATCATGATGTGGGTGCTGTACAGTGCGTACCTGCACACCCGGATATATCTTAAACGGCGCAACATGTGGCGGGCCACTGCCATACTGGGTATTATCTGTTTCCTGTCACTGGTGTTCACCTACCTGTTGACATACATAGCGCCAGGGATACATGCCATAACACAATGAGGAGAAATGTGGAAAAATAGAAGAGTGGAAGAATGGAAGAGGAAAAGTAGATACCCCATTTAGGAGAATAGAAGATGACGTTGGAATTGAACATTAAACCAAAGACCTATGACTTCTACCTGATGATCCTCACTTCAGCAGTGCTGGCAGTGATCGGGTTGGTGTGCCTGTACGGCATCGGCTACTATACATACACCAACGAGACTGCACCCCAGTGGACCCAGACCCAAATGTACGGGGATTATATCGACAGCATGAACCAGCTTATTTACCCGTTCGTCGTGCTGCTGCTTGTGGCACTGGGACTGTGCATACCCAAACGGATAGTGCCCAGACAGTCGCTCCTGTCTGCAGGAACCTGCATGCTGGTAGTTACTTTCTTGATAGCACTAATTACAGACATCGGCACCAGCCTGGCATTCCTGCTGGCCACATCCATAGTGGTACAGGCAGCGGTCATGGTATTGACCATGCTGGGACGGGGCGGGCTGACCTATGAGCGGGAAGGGTATTTTGTCAGGACCGGATCGTCCATGTTGCACCTGGGCACGGTAATATTTGTGTTCGATTTCGTGAGCATGCGCAGCAGTGAGCTTCATATTCCTGTTTTTTGGGTGGCAACTATTCTTATAACCGCAGGTACTGTGCTGTCGTTCTATCCGGGCGAGGCAGGGAGTATTGCCAGATTACTGCGCCCTGGCGGCAGGAGTTCCTGAAGTGCTGCGTTGCTGTTTTTAGCTATTCGAATACAATATATAGTATCCTGTACAATTTAATTATGGGATTAGATATGAACAGGACACTGACGTTCGGGGGCAGGACGCAGGAACCGGATATCCGCATGCTGTCTGATATTAAAGCAGTCCTGCTTGACAGGGAGATACTCCGGGAAGGGGACAGGGAACTTTATTATATGTACCGGGACCTTGCCCTCAGCCGCAGCGACCGTGATACTATGTTAGAATACGGCCTGCGCTATGATATCACAATAATCCCCCCGGCCATGCTGGGCAGGGAATATGTAAAGACCCTTGGGCATTACCACCCTGCTGTGCCCGGCACTGACATATCGTATCCGGAAGTGTATGAAGTACTCGCTGGCGAGGGGCATTACTTGCTGCAAAGGCGTACTGGGGATTCGGTGATCGATGTAGTGCTGGTGCGGGCATCGGCAGGAGATAAAGTGATCATTCCGCCGGACTACGGCCATGTGACCATCAATACCAGCAATAAGGAACTTAAGATGGCAAACTGGGTGTCCAGAGAGTTCTCTTCGGTGTATGAGCCATACGTGGAACTGCATGGTGCGGCTTACTATCTGACAGAGGATGGATTTATTGCCAACCCTGGTTACAGGGATGTGCCTGAGATCAGGGAGGCCAGACCAAAGAGTTTCAGTGAGGTGGGGCTGGCCCGGGGCAGGGAGATATACGGGCTTGTGAAGGATATAGAGATGCTGGATTTCCTGAACAGGCCGCAGGAATTTGGGTGGTTGTTCGAGGATGTGCTTTAAACTGCTGCTGGTTAATAGGATGAATGGCTACACGAATATGATATTTCAAGGTTGAGATAAAATAACAAAGGTTTTTTGAGGGAGCAAATCATAGGGAGTAATTAGTAATCGTAAATTATTAACAAAATATGGCCAGGTGAGATAATACGGGTTATACATGCATATTTTTGGTAGAATCACGCTGCACAGCAAGTGCAAGCCATTTTTTTCCGGATGAGGCACACATGAAGAAATACTGCAATAGCCTTAATGCCCAGAATTGCCCTATCTTGTTGGTATATGTAACAAAACCTGGTGCTTTTACTGAAGGATGGTAGCACAATACAAGTGCTGTTTCGAACATTTTATTTATTTATAACACTTATCGGTTATTTGGTTACCATGTGTGAATTAAATGCTATTCTAATTGACGGGGAGGATAAAACAACATTAATGGAAGATGTTGTACGGTTGACTGTGGATGGAAATGAGATCACCATCACAGGAATCTTTGGAGATACCATGACATTACCCGGACGGATACTACATGTGGATATGACGAAAAATGAAGCATTGATAGAAAGTATCAATTAGAATACATCAAAAAAATGACCCTTGTTACAACAATAATCAGTGGGTAATAGAATGGATAAAGCAAAGATTGTTATTAATGGATACGGTACTATTGGGAAGCGAGTAGGAGATGCAGTTTCTGCCCAGGATGATATGGAGATAGCGGGTGTAGTGAAAACCCGCCCGTCATTTGAAGCAAAACTGGCAGTAGATAGGGGTTTTGACCTGTATGCATCAACTTCTGAAAGGATAGAAGCCTTTAGCAAGGCAGGCATTGAGATATCCGGTACACTGGACGAGCTGCTCGACAAGGCAGACCTGGTAGTAGACTGCACGCCCGGCGGGGTAGGTGCCACATACAAGGACCTGTATGTAAAACATGGTGTAAAGGCTATCTGGCAGGGCGGTGAGGATCATGAGCTGGCAGGATTCAGCTTCAACTCCGAAGCCAATTATGATGATGCTATTGGCAGGGACATGACCCGCGTGGTCAGCTGCAACACCACCGGTCTGACCAGGGCACTGTATCCCCTGGACCTGGAATTCGGTGTTAAGAAGTCCAGGGTCACCCTGATGCGAAGGGCGGCAGACCCTGGAAATATCAAGAGCGGCCCGATAAACGCTATTGTACCCAATCCTATCAGCTTACCAAGCCACCACGGGCCGGATGTGAACTCCATCCTGCCGCATCTCGAAATTGCTACGGTGGCTGTGAAACTGTCCACCACTATCATGCATTTCCATGCACTGAATGTTGAGCTGGAAAAAGATTTCGAGCCGCAGGATATCATTGACCTGTATGCCGGCAGGCCCCGTATCAGGTTCGTATCGGGTGAAGATAACATCACGAGCACGGCAGAGGTCATGGAACTTGCCAGGGACCTGGGACGCAGCCGCAGCGATATGTTCGAGAATGTAATATGGAAGGACAGTATCAGCAAGTACCACGGCGAACTGTACTTCTTCCAGGCTATCCACCAGGAGTCGGATGTGGTGCCTGAGAATGTGGATGCGATTCGGGCCATGTGCGAACTGGAACCTGACGGTGTAAAGTCTATAGCAAGGACCAACAAGTCCATGGGGATATGTAAATAGGCCTGTAATCCCCCAATTTTCTTTAAAATTCGTATCCATTTCAAAAAGTAGGGTAAAATGCACTATGTAGTTAAAGAAAAAATATTGAGCTAAACAAACAACCATGGTCGAATACCCAAATACATTAAGCATGAAATAATACAGGTAGTGTCCCATAAATCATAACCTCAATATTAATTGAATTTGTTGATTTATGAAATAGTATTCATCAAGGAGGAAGGAACACGGATGCCACGGATACGCACGGATTTGGGATTTCTGATTCAAATCATTCTTTCATGTCATTCGTAAATATCACTCTTTTTAATTCCGGAGTTCTACCAAAATTTAATAATAGCCCGACTTCGTTATCAGTGGCTTTAAGGTAATTGATCAACTGAGCTTTATTTTCTTCTCTTAGACCTTCAGCAGATTTGATCTCTTAGATTACCTTGTCAGAAATAATATCTGCGAAATAGTTTCCAACTACCTGATTTCATAGTATACTTTGATATTTTATTGTTGTAAAATATTAAACCCTGCTCGTT
>DAOUWY010000124.1 GCA_030666885.1 Methanosarcinales archaeon | reverse complement strand
GTTGATTGTGCTGCTACTGCAGCATCATGTAAGCTCTTCAATTTATTTACAAGTTCCATTATGGACTCAGGTTCAGGATTTCCGTTGATCATGAAATTATCAATCGAACCATTGTCCATGGTTATTTCGAGCTTTATCTTCATCGTCCGTTCCTGTGTTATTTTTTAATAACAGGAATCCAGTCACCCATCCCCTCAGATAGCGACCGGGTTCCCATGCTTCGGAAGTATTCCATCCCCTCCGATAATTTGCTGACAGTTAAATCGTGAACAAGGAGTAAACTGTTATTCACGTAGTTAACAAATGAATATGTATACAGCATAGTATTTAAGCGTTTCAGTGGAAACAGGGGTGTATACAAGTGTTTATAGAGATTGATAAGTTTAACACTGTTTTTATAGGAAACGAACCAAATTTATCATTACATGATGAATTCACAGCACCACAACACATTAACTACATAAATATAATCTATTTCAATCTAGTTCTATTTAAATTATCTTTCCAATTGAAACGACGGGGTATACTATATAATGATTAGCACAGCATTTCACGCCTTAAAACAGGTTATATGGATTCAATACAGATATACTTAATCCCTTGTGTCAGAACTTGTCAATAGCAATTGTAAATACATATATGTGATAATACTGTCATGAAAATATTTACGCTATCAAGCGGGTATGTGAAAATATTTTACCTCCACTGGTATAAACAAAATCAATTCTATTCATACACAATCCTATTTGTTCACTGCATATCAAATCTCAAATCTCAAATCTCACATTTCACAAATCACATTTTCCATATTCTATATCACATTACGAATTACAACTTACAAATTACACAATAAATATCAATGAAGAGAGACATAATAACTACAGTGCCTGAAGAGCTGATCATATCCGGGACCATTGTCTACGGTGATGAATTTGAGCCTATTGAAGGATATCTCTGCATAAAGGACAATGTGGTCAGGGAAGTGGGAACCGATGCCCGGGTGGATGCCCACCTGTCCGGGCTGGTTGCACCGTGTTTTGTGAATGCCCATACCCATATAGGAGATTCTGTTCTCAAAGACCCGCCTGTCTCTGACCTGGACAGCCTTGTAAAACCCCCCCACGGCCTTAAGCACAGGGTGCTCAACAATACACCCAAAAACGTACTAAAGGATGCCATGGGTAGGACCCTTGAGGATATGGTCTTAAGCGGAACATGTATGTTCTGTGATTTTAGGGAGGGTGGCATTAAAGGTGCATCCATAATATCAGAACTCCTGGGCACCTTCAAAAACATCACAGGTATGGTCATGGGCAGGCCTGGATTGCCAGATGAATTAATTATCGGTGAACTTGACAATCTCCTTGGAACCGGCTGCGGTCTTGGCTTTAGTGGTGTTAATGACGTTCCTTACCACATCCTTGAGGAGGCGGTGCACACTGCACATGATGCAGGTAAGTTATTTGCCATACATGCAGGTGAAAAGGATACGTCAGATATTCCCGGAGCTATCGGACTGGAGCCCGACTTTATCGTGCATATGACCTATGCAGGGGATGCCCACATTAAAGACTTAGCTGATGCCCACATCCCCGCTGTTGTATGTCCCAGGTCGAATTTCGTGACCGGTGTTGGTTCTCTTCAGCGTCCTCCCATACAAAAGATGCTTGAGATGGGAATCACAGTAGGAGTTGGTACTGACAATGTTATGCTTAATTCGGTCAATATGTTCTCTGAAATGGAATTTTTGTCTAAGGTCTACAGGCTGGATGACAGACAGGTATTTAAGTTGTGCACGCTTAATGGAGCAAAAATACTTGGGACTGATAAGGATATAGGTTCAATCGTGGATGGTAAACATGCCACAATTATGGTGCTGGACGATGAGTCCCCTAACTTATCCAACAGCAGTGACCCTGTTGCCAGCCTTGTCAGAAGAGGGAGACCTGACGACATCAAAGCAATAATAAATGGAAATGGAGGAATTATCCATGGAAAGTAGATTGTTTAAAAACATAATTCTTGCAACGGACGGTTCGAAATATTCTGAAAATGCTGTTGAATATGCCGTTGAGCTTGCCAAGATTTCCGGGGCCAGGATATCTGCCATATATGTAGTTGATACCGGTGCATTTGCCACCATACCCATGGACGCGGCATGGGAGAACATATATGAACTGTTGAAGACAGAAGGCAGCGAAGCAACTGAAAAAGTAAATACAGAGGCAAAAATATCAGATGTGGAAGTAGAATGCTTTGTTGTGGAAGGACATCCGGCAGAAGAGATTGTGAAATTATCGGAAACTATTCCGGCGGACCTGATCGTTATGGGTACTCTTGGTAAGAGGGGGCTTGACAGGTTCCTGCTGGGCAGCGTGGCAGAAAAAGTTTCAAGGACTTCAAAAGTGCCTGTAATGATCATCAGAGGGGAAAAGCCCAGATAGTAAAATATCATCAACAGTCAAAATGGAGAGCTAAATCAATGCCCAATTTTACAACAGTTGGTGACATCATGGTAAGGGATGTTGCCTTTGCAACACTACCGGGATCAAGGGACGAAGTACTGGATATCCTGAAAAAAAAGCATGTGTCCGGTGTGCCTGTGGTCAAGAACGGGGATCTGGTCGGCATTGTGACCAGGACCGATCTTTTAAAGAATCCGGAAGAGGAACAGCTTGCAATCCTTATGAAAAGAGACCCCATTACAATTACTGCCGAAAAAACCATTGTACAAGCTTCAAGGATAATAACCGAATCAGGTGTCAGGAGACTTCCTGTTGTGGAGGGTAAGACCCTGGTGGGTCTGATTACCATAGCTGATATTATCGGTGCTATTGCCGGTTTTAACATTCCGGACCCAATTGGGGACTTTATTGATAGCAAAGTTATCGTAGTATGGGAAAATACTCCTGTTTCCGTAATGGGAATGATTCTGGAAATGGCTGAGGTCAAAGCCGCACCTGTTGTTAATAAGTCAAGAGAGATATTGGGTGTGGTCTGTGATAAAGACCTGATCAACATGAGCATTATCGTGGATTCTGTTGAATATTCTGATATGTCTGCAGGTTCGGATGATGATGCCTGGACATGGGAATCAATGCGTGATACTATGAGTTTGTATTACAGCGTATCCAGGATCAAACTGCCGGACTGCTCGGTAAATGATGCAGTGAAGTTAAAGGGTGAACCGGTTTTTGCAGTCCCCAGCACTTCTATCAGCGACGCGGCCAGGAAGATGAAGCGTAATAATATTGACCAGATGCCGGTAATCTCTGCTAATAATAAACTTAAGGGTATGGTCCATGACTTTGACCTGCTTGAGGCATTGATATAATATTGTTTAAGATACCTTGATAAGCAATAAGGACGAATTACGTTAAATAATTGAATTGGAGGATGAATAACAGTGGGTAAAAAGAAAGAGTCACAGAGCGGCCTGATGTCATCGGCTGGCCTTATGCGTTATTATGAGGCCGATGAGACCACCTACCACATGGACCCGAAAATCATCATGATCGGTGGGGTGGCAATCGGTATTCTGTTACTCGTGTTAAATTACCGGTTCGGGTTGTGGCCCTGAAACCGTATCCTGTTTTTCCTATAGCCACCCGGCAAACTTTCGCATGGCATTGCCCCTGTGGGATATCCGGTTCTTTTCATGGTCTTGTAGTTCACCGAAGGTGCGGTCATTGTACAGGAATATGGGGTCGTAGCCAAACCCATTCATCCCCCGCTCCTCAATGGCTATGTTTCCCTCTACTTCGCCTGTGAAAGTATGGGGCTCGCAGCCGGGTTCACAGTATCCTACCACTGTCATGAACACAGCTTTGCGGTTGGCCACTCCTTCCATAAGTTTCAGGACGTTCCGGTTGCCCAGGTGGTCTTCAACGTACCTGGAATACGGACCTGGAAAGCCGTTCAGGGCTTCGATGAATATGCCGCTATCATCTACCATTACGGGCTTGTCCAGTTTTCGGGCACACCACTGTGCGCCATAGGCCGAGATTGTCTCAAGGTCGTCAGCCTGCAGTTCGGGATAGTCGCAGTCGATATGCTCTACTTCATACCCGACTGTATCCAGGATGTTCCTTGCTTCTTTTAGCTTGTGGGCATTGCTTGTGGCAAAATGTATTTTATGCATACCGTGCACGCCCCTTTATCTCTGTTACCCGCTCAAGCACAGGTCCTGCACCAGTAAAGGTCTGGCTGTAACCTTCTGCAAAGGCTTCTTTCATTGTCTCATGGTCATTGTGGGTGCTGACATATGTCTGGAACAGCACATGGACGTCCACGCCCCTGGCCTCTACCGAGTTGTCGTAGAATGCCAGCCCGAAATCGATGAGGTACACCCTGTTGTCGTGCAGTATCATGTTCGAGGTGGTGAGGTCACCGTGGATGATGCCTGCACTGTGGAGTTTGCCCACTACGGTTCCTATGCGGCGGCTAAGGTCCGGGGTAAGGATGTCCCTGACCTTCTGCCCATCGATGTATTCCATTGTTATCTCGAAGTCCTCTATGTCGTAGATGATGGGTGTGGGCACGCCCCTGCGTCTTGATTCTGAGATGATGCGTGCTTCTGCCCTGGTGCGCTCCTGCCTGATTGTGCTGTCCAGGGCTTTTAGGCGATATCCTTTTGGCAGGCGTTTTTTGATTATCATGCCGTCTCTTAGTTCGATTGTGGCTTCTGCGCCCATGGCTAAGAACATGGGGGAGGGAATGGTTAAGATTGGTGATAAATGTGGTGATTTGTAGATTTTTGGGAATTTTCATGAAAAATATATGATAAATCCTTCATCCCGGTATATTGATGTTTAGTCAGTCATTGCCGTTAAATTACCGATAAATTGCCGATAATCCGTTGACAAAGCATAAGCCCTGCCCCGCTGCGAAGTGCCCGCCACCTCCAGCCCCCTATCTTCTACCCAACCCTTTAGCAGGTTGCGTGCTATTCGCCGGGATAGCCCCAATATCCTTGCCACACCAGCAGAAGTTATTCGCTCTGTCCTTGCAAAAAGGGACAGCACTGCCCGCACCCATGGGTCAAGCCGCCGCAGGGCATCAGGCTCCATACAATTTCCCCCACGGCCCAGGCGCTGTGTCTCTTACTTGACGGTTGCCTTCGATGCGTGTGGAGTAGTGGGTGGAACGAATGCGGGCACGGTGGCGCAGTTCCTCCTGGATAGCAAGCGGCAGCGGGGTATGCTCGAGCGCGGTCCGGGCTGACTCGATCTCCATGAGGGCGCTGGCTGTGGTGGGGGTGAGGGTGTAGGTGGGATGCCAGGGGGATTTCATGTCTATGCTCCAATTGCCTCATTGATCAATTTTAAAAATTTATGATATGTTTAAAAAATATAAATTGTGATTTCCATTTATTCATTCAAATTCCTTATTACCATCTGTACCTTCCACAAATTCATCATTGATTTTATCTTTAATTTGATTTGCTTGATTTTCTTCAATTCACATTAATATTGGAGTCTTTTTATTATTTTCTGATTACTAAATATTACTACTTAAGTGTTTCGCAAACTATATAATTGGTCTTGGTATTTCCAGAAAAAATTAAAAAGTCTCCAGAAAATCGATGATAAGTTGAAGGTCTTGTGATGTCCTTCTTATACAATTATCAAGAAAAGCCAAATTGGAATATACAATATCCTGTATACTCCAGTCTCATCTTTCCTGAATATATCTTTGGTCACTACAATCCCGTTACTTAAGCCATATAGATCCATAAACTCGATCAATCCCTTCACATCACTGCCTGTGGGCTGCTCCCTGTACTTTACTTCCACAGGTATCACCATCTGCGAGTCGTCATATACAAAATCGATCTCGAATTTGTTCTTCCAGTACGCAGGCTTAAAGAACGGTTTTGAATCCATTCCCCTTTTGATCAGGTGCCATGCCACAATATTTTCAGCCGATTTTCCATCATCCTTATCCAGGGTGAGGGCTCTTCGCAAACCTTCTTCCCAGAAATATAGTTTTTTTGCCCGTTTCTCAGTTGCTTTTTTGGAAGGGGTATAAACATCTGCAATAAATATCATCATTGAACTCTGCAGATAGTATAAGTAGAGTTTCAATGTTTCCCGGTTCACACCAAGCCTTTCGGATAGTCCTTTATAAGAGAACCTGTTGGTTGAAAAAACGGCAAT
>DAOUWY010000104.1 GCA_030666885.1 Methanosarcinales archaeon | reverse complement strand
CATTAGAATGCGAAACCGAGATAATGGATTCCGAAGACCCCCTCTTTATCCTGTACACTTCAGGTACCACAGGTAAGCCAAAAGGCGTGTTACATGTTCACGGCGGATATGCTGTAGGAATTTCATTCACACTTAAATGGGTCTTTGACCTGAAACCAGATGATATCTGGTGGTGTGCCGCAGATATCGGATGGATAACCGGACACAGCTACATTGTATATGCCCCGTTAATACTTGGTGTGACCTCATTGCTTTATGAAGGTGCTCCCGCCCACCCACAGCCAAACAGGTTGTGGGAAATGATTGAACGGCACAAAGTAAGTGTACTTTTTACTTCACCCACATCCATCAGGATGCACATGCGCTTCGGTGAAGAATGGACCCGGAAAAACAATATGGACAGCCTGCGGCTCCTGGGCAGTGTAGGTGAGCCCATCAACCCTGAAGCATGGATATGGTACTATGAGAACATTGGCAAGGGACGGTGCCCGATAATGGATACCTGGTGGCAGACCGAGACCGGTAGTTTCGTAATTTCCCCGCTGCCCCTGTCACCCACCAGACCCGGCTCTGCAGGAAGACCATTACCCGGTTTTAGCGCCCTGGTACTTGACCATGATGGCAATCCTGTCATAAATGAAGGTGGCAATTTGATTATGAACAGTCCATGGCCAGCCATGCTGCGCACCCTCTACCATGACTCAGGAAAGTATGAAGAGCATTACTGGAACAAAGTCGGCGAATTCATATCAGGGGATATTGCCAGGGTGGACAGTGACGGTTATTTCTGGATACAGGGCAGGGGAGACGACGTGTTGAACGTATCAGGCCACAGGATAGGCAACTCAGAAGTGGAATCGGCACTGGTCAGCCACCCATATGTCAGTGAAGCCGCAGTGGTAGGCCGTCCCGATGACCTCAAAGGTGAGAGTATAACCGCATTTGTGGTATTAAAGATCGGAGTTGATCACAGTGAAGAACTGTTACAGGAACTAAGGGGCCACGTAGCTGAAGAGATCGGGAAGATCGCCAGGCCGGACACAATATACTTTGTCAACGACCTCCCAAAGACCCGGAGCGGTAAGATCATGCGCAGGGTAGTGCGCTTCGCCCTTATATCAAAGGACGTAGGAGATATCTCCACCCTGTCCAATCCTGAAGCCGTGCATGAAATTGAAGTTGCAGTACGGAACAATAAGAAAAACCGGGGATAGTATATCCTTGCCAATGCAGTATCCGGGATAAAGTTTATTTTCAGTAAGTATAAATATTTAAATATTAAACATATTTACTACTTATGAAACTCTGTCCCAGCGGCATTGCATACCTGGATAAAATATTAGGTGGTGGCCTGCCAAAACCATCATTGGTCCTTATCGCAGGCAGCGTAGGTGTCGGGAAAACCACCCTGGCACTACAATCATTATCAGCGGCTGCTTCAAACGGTGAAAAAGCACTCTATATCCCCATCACATCCCAGTCGGCGGAAAAACTGGTGGACTATTTACACAATTACACCTTTTTCAATGACAATATCATTGTGCGTCCTGTGGACCGCTCCACTACCGAGAAGGACCCACTTACCATACTTTTGGACATAGGTACTATAATGGCTTCCACTAATCCTGACAGGGTAGTGATAAATCCCCTGACTACGCTGGGTTTTGGCTTTCCTGTCAGTGATATCCGCCGTTTTAATTATTCCTTTGATGCAATGCTGCAGGACTGGTCTGCCCAAACACTGGTAACAGGAGAATTGAGCAGGCTGGAAGCCCACAATTCGATCCTGCCCCATATTGTAGACGGCGTGATATACCTGGACCAAAGAACGATCGGGAATAGGACTATCAGGAAGATGCATATAGTTAAAATGCGGGGTGTGGGTAAAACATCTGATATTACCCGATGTTATGAGTTCAAGATCGAACAAGAAGGTATTCGTATCTTCCCAAAACTTGAACCTCTGAAAAGCGACCGGCAATTAGGCAATCACCAACTGTCCACCGGGATCAAGGGACTTGACAGCATGATGCATGGAGGGATACCTTCCCAATCCACAGTACTGGCCATAGGGGGACCAGGGACTGGTAAGACACTTCTTGGCCTGCAGTTCATAATGGCAGGACTGGAACTTGGTGAACCTGGAATGATCATACTGTTCGAGGAACGCGAAGACCAGTTGATATATGAAGCATCCAGGATGGGATGGGACCTTAAGGGGTTCATGGATAGTGGCCTGCTCAGGATGATCTATGCATATCCCGGGGATATTTCACCGGATGAACACAACCTGGAGATACAATCGAATGTGGAGGACACTGGTGTAAAACGATTGCTATATGATGGAGTCTATAACCTTGAATCGGTCATACCGGATCCGGTAGAATTGAGGGAACATATCAGGTTGCTTACTGATTTTCTAAAATACAAAGACATCACCGTTATGTTGACCAACGAGGTATCAAAGAAAATTGCACCTGGTAACATACCTGGTATGAGTATATCATCCATAGCTGATGCCATTATCATGCTTAATTTTACAGATGCAGGGGACAGGTTTGACCGTACCCTGTCAGTTCTTAAGCTAAGGAGCAGCCAACATGACCTATCGGTCAGGAATTACATTATAGGGGACCATGGCATCGAGATAGTCAGGAAAGGATTTGATGGAATTTAAGTCACGACGGTATACCCCGTACAAATGTACCGGGCCTGTATATAGCGATTTTCCGTATTTATCTCCTGTTATGCTCATATGTATTATGTGCCGAGATATGTTTCTCAACCACATCCCAGCCATTACCCACAGAGCCGTGGTAACAACTCGGAGCCCAGAGATGGTCATCACACCATTCCTTCAAATGAGGAAACTCCTTCCTGAGCACCCTGCTACTTCTACCTTTGATCATCTTTGATATATAGCTTACGGAATATTTTGGCGGATATTTCAGAAATATATGAACATGATCTGGATTAACCGCCATATCTATAATCTCTATATCAAGTTCCTTACACGTCTTTCTTATAATCGCCTCAGCCACCATCCCCACATCGCCCACCAACACCTTAACCCTATATTTGGGAGAAAACACCAGATGGTCTGTAAGTAGCGATACCGTGTGCCTGTCGTGCCTCAACTTCTTTGACATACTGAATGAAGATGAAGTTGTAAAATAAAAATGAATAGCAAAAGTGCTGTGAAAGTGTTATTCTCTCACAGCTTACTCCCCCTCACCCAGCCCCCCCGCAATCTCCACACCCATCCCAGCCACATCCACAGCCCTGTGCGCCAGCAGCCGTACCATAGGCTCCTGCCCACCGCACCCAGGTCATACACCACATCCGGCACCCGGTTGTGCATCCGGTACGTATCAATAGCAGTCCGGGTGCCCCATTCCATTGTACTGATGCCATGGGGCTCATGCGCCCTTGGATGGATATCTTGACATTGTGCTCCACAGTCCGATCAGCTCCCCCACCAATCCGCCACATACTCTGCATCACATCCCACAGCCAATTAAAATCGGGTGTATCCCTGCCTATTAAGCGCTTCTTTTATCACACATTTGCTAACTTTTTGAGTAGTTCTTTATTTTTTTCAATGCTTGTATTCATTATTTTTTCAAGCTCCTTTGATTCCTCTTCTTTTTTCTTTTTCTCGTGCATTTTATCACACCACCGCATTTGCATGCTTTCTTATCCATTCCATTATGCTGTCCAAATCCAATTCATTCTTTGCAATACTCAGCGTAAATTCCAGTCCTTCATCTGTATCAACTTCTAAATAATAACCATTCATCCTTAAAAAGATATCAGTAGCTTCAAATCCTGCCCTTTTATTTCCATCCACAAATGGATGTCCTGAGATTATCCCCCTCAATAAAAGCCCTGCACGAGTAAATAAGTCTCCTATGTTCTCGCTATACAATTTTTCTGTGCGAATCAAATCCAATACAAATGATAAGATACCTTCGTTTAGCGTTCCCTTTTCTCCCCCCGTGGTTTCAATAATCTTTTTATGCAAGTGTATAATGTTTTCTTTTGTGGGATATTTGTAATTCATGTTTTAAATTCATCTTGATCATCTAAAAAGGTACCTATAACTATCCCCGTACTAATCAGGGTCTTTGTACACTTAAATAAAACGGTTTGTTGCTTTGAATCCTGTTAAATGGTTATTAATTATAGTGCTCTGAATTTTGAGACACAGATTACACTGATTACACCCATTGACAGTAGTTTTGAAAATCAGTGTAATCGATGAAATCTGTGTCTACATTAATCTTGCATTAGACTATAGTTTTTGAAGCAGATACGAATTTAATGTTTTTCGACAACGAACTTGGTACCGTAATAGATCATACCTTTTTCACTTTCCTCGCCCAGTTTCCTGAACACTGACCGCACCCTGGTACCGATCCCTAATTCTCCTGGTTCGCATATTACCTGACCGGTCAAGCTGGGACCTTCATCCAGCTTAATTATTGCCAGGTTATACGGGACCTGGTTAGCATAGCCCTTAGCTGCCGTATGGATTACAGTATAAGTGATAACCTCGCCTTTGCCTTCGAACTGGTAACTCTCGATCTTCCCATCCCTGCGGCAGGTGGGACACATCTGCCTGGGCGGGAAATAATATTCTCCGCAAGTAGTGCAGTGTGTACCTATGAGATTGTACCTGTGCGGGATCTTTCTCCAGAACCTTGAAACTGTCATTTTATATCACCTGTCCCTTGAAAAAATATGCACCACAGCAGTACCGCCCGAACCGCCTACGTTATGGGTCATACCGATTCCGGCACCATCGACCTGGCTTTTACCTGACGATCCCCTCAGCTGCTCTGTGATCACCACTGCCTGTTTGATGCCAGTGGCTCCCACCGGATGCCCGCAGGCCTTAAGACCTCCGGATGGATTAACAGGTATGCTGCTGCCAATGGCAGTCTCGCCATCTTCCGATGCCCTGCCGCCGTCACCTTTTTTGAAAAATCCAAGGTCTTCTATGGCGCATATCTCGGCAATAGTGAAACAGTCGTGCACTTCCACCAGATCAATATCCTCTGGAGTAATTCCGGCTATTTTATATGCCCGCTGACCCGCCACCACTGAAGCGTCCAGCGTGGTTATATCCGAACGGTCGTGGAGCGAAATTGGACTGCTGGCCTGGGTCATGGCCTTCACGTATACCGGAGTGTCGGTATATTTCTTTGCGACATCTGCCGGAGCCAGCACCACAGCAGCCGCACCGTCGGATATTGGAGAACAATCGAACATGTGCAGGGGTTCGGCCACCATGTTGGATCGCAGCACTGTATCCAGGGTGATCTCATTTCTGAACTGGGCGATCGGGTTCATGGTACCGTTGTGGTGGTTCTTCACAGAAACAGCTGCCAGCTGTTCTGATGTAGTACCGTATTTATGCATATGAAGCCTGGCTATCATGGCATACAGACCAGGGAACGTGGCACCCATGATGCCTTCCCATTCCCTGTCTGCTGCTGATGCCAGTGCATCAGTGGCTGTGTCCAGGTCCACATCTGTCATCTTCTCTCCACCTGCTGCCACTATAATATCAGTATGGCCGGAAGCCACGGCAAGGATACCCTGGCGCAGTGCAAGGCCTCCGGAAGCACATGCTGCTTCCACTCTTGTGGCGGGCACATGCAGTTTACTTGCCAAACCGGCATAATCGGCTATCAGGCTGCCCACATGTTCCTGCTCCACGAACCTGCCACCGCTCATATTACCCATATACAGACCATCGATCTCTTCGCCCTGGATACCTGCATCCACGATGGCGGACACTCCGGCCTCAACGAAAATATCCCTTAAGGACCGGTCCCATAACTCTCCGAACTTAGTACAGCCAGTACCGATAATTGCAACATCCCTCATCTTGCATCACACCCTTATCTTACCCTTGTGCTTGGCATAGCTGGCATAATCCAGGTATACCGGATCGGCAAGCAACTCCTGCACCTTTGGGGCACCATTGCGTATATCCTCGATCTTATCAGTGACCGTGATGCTGAAAGCATCACTGCCTGCACCTGAACCGAATGCTGTCATGAATATCCTGTCCCCTTCCTTTGCCTGGTCTAAAATAGCGGCCAGACCGATCATGCACGAACCGGAATATGTGTTACCCAGCATGGGAACTACCAGTCCCGGCTGTATTTGCCCGGTTGTGAATCCCAGCATCCCGGCAACCCTTTCAGGGAACTTCCCATTAGGCTGGTGGAATACAGCATAATCATAATCAGAAGGTTTTGAACCGATCTTTTCCATCAGTCCTTTTGCCGCCGATGCCACATGCTTAAAATAACCCGGATCCCCGGTAAACCTGCCCCCGTGTTCAGGATAAAGCATCCCCTCACGCCTCCAGAAATCAGGGGTATCGGTAGTAAACGAGTATGTATCTTCGATAATTGCTGCAAGCCGGGAGGAGCCTATCACATATGCGGCACCTCCGGCAGCGGCCGTATATTCCAGTGCATCTCCGGGTGCACCCTGGGACACGTCCGCACCTATGGCAACGCCAATATCGATCATGCCCGCCCCTACCAGGCCCATGCAGGTCTGGATGGCGGCAGTACCTGCCTTGCATGCAAATTCATAATCTGCTGCTGTAAGGACTGGTTCGGCCCCGATGGCCGCTGCCACTATGGTACTTGTGGGTTTAACGGCATACGGATGGCTCTCGGACCCTGTATAAATTGCACCGATCCCGGAAGTGTCAATAT
>DAOUWY010000180.1 GCA_030666885.1 Methanosarcinales archaeon | reverse complement strand
TATATGGAATTTTATTCCGTATAAATATGTCGAAATACCACAGGATTTGTGATATCTAATGCCAATTTGGGCATTGTTGAAGGAAAAGGTCGAATATATTGTAAAGGTAACAAACAACGAGGCCGAATACCGAGCGCTAATCGCCGCACTGGAGCGTGCCACAAGTTGCTACAAGGACGATGTAGAGCATTATAGTGACAGCTAACATTACACATGCCACTGGCAAAGTTATTTAAGCATGTAGGATGGATAGTATGAGAATGAAGCTGGAAGGTAAGGGGTTGCCACAATTTAAGTATTAATATTACAACAACTGGTGTTACAAAAATGACAAAGTGGGCATTAATTCTTATTATTATGATTTTATCGGTTGCCACTGCCAGTGGTGCCAGTTATCCGCAACTCACAGGTTTTGTCACAGATAACGCCAATATGATTGATTCCTCATACGAAGCACAGATAACAGCACTGGCCAAACAGATTGAGGAAAAGACCACTGTCGAAATAGCAGTTGTCACAGTGGAATCCTTTGAAGGGGAATCAAAGGAAATGTATGCTGTAAATCTATTCCAACAGGCAGGCATCGGCAAAACCGACAGGGACAACGGGTTATTGATCCTGGTATCCAAACAGGAGCGTGAGTATCGTTTTGAGGTAGGCTATGGCCTGGAGGGAGTCATAACAGACAGCATGAAAGTGAATATCGGGAACAGGATAATAGAACCGAATTTCAGGAACGAGGATTATGGAAAGGGAATCTACGAGTCCATATTGGTAATTGAGGGACTTATCGAGGGGAATGAGGAAGTAATATCAAGATATAGCATGAAGCCCACAGGACAATCCAATGATGGCGGATCTATCTGGCCTTTGTTGTTTTTTGCTCTTATATTTTTACTATTTGTTCTTGTACCCCGCAAAGGGCGGCGTGGTAGAGGGAGTATGGGCGGTATTTACATTGGCGGATTTGGCGGTGGATTCAGTGGCGGAATGTCTGGCGGAGGGGGTTTTGGTGGATTCGGTGGTGGAATGTCTGGCGGCGGTGGATTTGGTGGAAGTTGGTGATGTGGGCTAAATTGGTGGAAAATGAAAACAGAATGAGTGAAAGAATGGAAATCATACACGAAGGGACACAGTGGTAGAAATATGGCCACAAAATCAATGAGAATTAATGATCATAGCGAATTAATGTTACTATTACATGGGTGATTGCATGACAGCGGATACACAGATAGAAAAACTAACAGATATTCTTGGCAGTAATCTGGTGGCACTGTTGCAGTACCACACAGGCGATGAGACACGACTTCTTGCGGTTTGTAACCACATTGATTTTACCACGCTACGATCAATAAAACCGCTTAAGGAAGTACCTCTTGTCATGACTAAAGAAGAACTCACAGACGGGGTTGATGTATTCCCAATTGAGTTTTTAAATATCAAGCAGCACTATAAAGTACTCCATGGTGAGGATTGTCTGGCTGATATCACAATATCAAAGAAACACCTGCGCCACCAGCTTGAGTTCGAGTTTCGATCAAAGCTGATTCATCTCAGGGAGGAATACCTCCAGTTTAAAGGCAAGGATCTCGAACACCTTATTCTTGCGGCAGTTCCGACCCTCATGTCTATCCTTGGGGCCATGATTTATCTGAAGGATTTGCGAAATGACTGGACTGATGCTGAAGAGTTATTCAGGATTGTGGCAGATGGGTATGGAATCGACACCCAGGTCCTGGAAGATATTTACGGCATAAAGCACAAGACTGCCAAAATGAGTAAAGATAAAGAACAATATATCGAACATATAATCAGGATATTATCTGATATCGGAGAAATTATTGATGAACTTGAGGTGAATAAATGAACACAAGGAATTTGCTCATTGGAGCTATCGGCGCCATCGTTCTGATTATATTATTGACTGGAGGGTGGTTTCTTTCTACATACAATGGCTTTGTGGCAGCAGAAGAAGGGGTTGACGCATCATGGGCACAGGTTGAAAGCCAGTACCAAAGAAGGGCAGACCTTATACCCAACCTTGTTTCCACAGTGAAAGGGTATGCTGCACATGAAGAAGAAGTCCTTACAGAGATTACGGCGGCCAGAAGTCAATGGGGTGATGCAGCCACACAACAGAGTAAAATGGAAGCTGCAGGTAGCATGGATTCTGCAATATCCAGACTTCTTCTGGTTGTGGAAAACTACCCGGATCTTAAGGCAAGTGAAAACTTCCTGGCACTCCAGACGCAACTTGAAGGGACTGAAAACCGCATTGCAGTGGAAAGAATGCGCTACAATGAACAGGTCAGGGCATATAATACAAATGTTAAACAAATGCCTGCTGCAATTGTGGCAAATATGTTTGGATTTGATGAGAAGCTGTACTTTGAATCTGATGAAGGGGCAGAAAATGCACCAAAGGTGGAGTTTTAGTTTGTGAACTACTCTCCCTGCCGCTATGCGGTGGGGAAGGAGTTTCCTGCTTCATTCTCCCAACCGACGCTAGAATTTCAATCCGCATTAAGTACACTTGTGTAGGCGTACTGAAATATATGTTGAATTGGATCGGGACGTCAATGCTGCAATTAATCTTCAAAAAGAAAGACGCTGAGGGAGAGATTCGAACTCCCGTGGCGCAGTGCACCACCGGTTTTCAAGACCGGCGCCGTGGTCCGCTTGGCTACCTCAGCAACGTGGTTTCAGGTCAGATCAAATATAATTGAAGGAGAGGAATTACTCCTCTCCGGCTTCCGGTTCACCTGGTTCGGATTCATCAGGTTCTTCATCTTCTGGTTGCTCCTGTTCTTCAGGATCAGTCTTTAACAGTTCTTCTGTATAAGTTTCAACATATAACACTTCTGTCAGTTCAGTATATTTTAACATATCCAGTGCCATCTGTGCTTTAGTGTTCAACCAATGCTGCAAATAATTAAATTCCAGGGGCACGTTGACCCTGGCAACAGTACCATCGATCTCGATGTCCATTTCCCGGGACATATAAAGTGCACTAAGGCCAACTGCTTTTTCCTTCAGGTCTTCAAGTACGGCTTCGATCTTGTAATCATATGTTATCACATGACCTGCCATATGGATGTTGAAATCCACCCGGGCATGGCGTCCCATGACCTTGAGTACTTTACCCTGTTTACCATCGTATTGAACCATCATCCCTTCTACAGGTTTTTGTTCAAAACGTCTGAGAGGTAAATCCCTTATCAGCTTGGAAAGGTGTACACCAAAAGCTTTTTCCGGAGGGATGGAAACCGTTCCTTTATAGCCTGCTTCATGTTCTTTTATGTCTTCCTCAAGACCGGCGATCATCTGGTTCACACCAATAATGATCACATCGCCACCGTACCTGCCATTGGGATCATGTATATTATGGACCTTTGCCACCTCTTCATTTGTAGTATCGAAGATTGAACCGTCCTCTAATTTACCTGTGTATGATATTTTAATAAAATCTCCTTCATTGATCGTCATGATAATTACACCGGGGTCTAAGATAACGGGATTAGTAAAAAACATTTCCATGCCATATCATTACAACCTTACAACAATTGATAACATGAATGACCGATAGAAAAGTCTTAAATCAATTCATTCCAATCAATATTTCTACGGGGATAGCTATGGATGAAATAACAGAAATATATGAAAAAGTAAAAGACCGCATGAGTATGGAAGATTTCCTTGCCCGGATGGAAGAAAAGAAAAACCTCCTGGGCGGCCTTCCCGATGATAAGACTGTTGCAACCCTTGTGATCTATGATATGGGCGAGTATGATGATAAGGTAAAGATAGGACAGGTAACACTTGATAATTCTAATGTTACGATTATTGGCAAGATCGTGGCATGTTCGGATGCAAGGGAATTCAGTCGTGAGGACGGTTCCACAGGCAGTGTTGCTAACCTGACAGTTGCCGACGAAACCGGTTCTATCAGGGTCGTGCTATGGGAAAGTGCTGCTGACCTGGTACAGGTAGGAGAGATCGTATTTGGGGATGCCGTCCAGGTATCCGGTTTTGTCAGGGAGGGGCGTAATGGTCTTGAGGTCAGTGTTGGCAGGGGCGGCAGTGTGGAT
This sequence comes from Methanosarcinales archaeon, assembly GCA_030666885.1. Lineage (GTDB taxonomy): Archaea > Halobacteriota > Methanosarcinia > Methanosarcinales > Methanocomedenaceae > Methanocomedens_A. The sequence continues at coordinate 632 of DAOUWY010000180.1, read as the reverse complement.
AAAGTTGCCATGAATGAAGAGATCAGGGTAAGGACCGAACCCTACTGTATCGAGGAGATTAAAGCAGGTATGAGCGATATACACCTGGTAGGAAAGATACTTGACATTGCAGATATCAGGACATTCCAGCGAAAGGATAATTCTACAGGCAAGGTCAGGAACCTGACACTGGGCGACTCAACAGGTAAGATCAGGCTAACACTGTGGGATGAAAATGTGGAACACGTCGAACAGTTTAGTCCGGGTGATACCATAGAAATGACCGGAGGCTATTCAAAAGAGAATTCCTTTAACAACCAGGTAGAGATCAACCTGGGAAATAACAGTTCAATAGTAAAGACCAGTAAGCAGGTAGAGTTCAGGGAGAAGATCACCCTAATCGGTGATATTGAGATCAATGAGTCATACAGCGTTGAAGGATATGTTACAGGGCTTGATGAACTGAGGGAATTCAAACGCAAAGACAGCTCAACCGGCAGGGTAGTGAACATCCACTTATCAGATGACTCAGGCAGGATAAAAGCTGCACTCTGGGATAAGCAGACCGAAATAATACATGAGATTGATATCGGGACTAAACTTCAGGTGACCGACTGCTATGCTAAGTCAGGATGGAATGACGAAGTGGAATT
>DAOUWY010000327.1 GCA_030666885.1 Methanosarcinales archaeon | reverse complement strand
CATGGGACAGCAACAAACTGTCACTTATGAGCAAGGGCAGTGGGAACTGCTTGGGAACTTCAGGCAAATGGCGGCCAGTGTGATGTATTCTCTTGCAAATGCGGGATTTGAAAGTTATGTATACGGCAGCCTTGCCAGGGGGGATGTGTCACAAAGCAGCGATATTGATATCATTATTCCGGGGGTGGTGCAGTCATTCATGGTGGAACTGGCACTGGATGAACATGGCATTACTGGCAGGAAGCTGGTACAGGCCACGCCGGGTGGGCTTGCCAAGGCTCATGTCTACCTGCCAGGGAATACTATGGTCACGTTCCCGCTGGTCGGGCCTACTGCCAGGGAACTGGATTTCTATGCATTCGGGGGACAACTGGGACCGGATGGGCTTGAGGATGTGGTCCATAACCGTGTTCCTGGTGTGGATAAACGGCTGATGTTGATTGATCCAACGCCGGAGGGGCATATTGAAACGCCGCTGTCTGAACTGCCGCCGGGTTCGGTTGCCAGGAAGGTGGGGGTGGGACAGGATATTGTTGAGGAGAGGATCAGGGTATTGAACAGGCGGGCGAGGGTTGGCATCACGGGGGTGTATCTTGACAGGATGCTGGGGCCGGATGAGGGGTTTGAGGCTGTGCTTGAGGAGATCGCGGCAAGGGATTCGCTGGTGAGGCGCAGGGTGAGGGGGAGATGAGGGGGGGTATGGGCTGGGTGTGTTTGGTGATGCCGTGGGCTGGTAATGAGTGCAGATTAAGCGGTGGGTTGAATAGCTACTGTACAATTTGGACTACGGGCATGACAAAAAACCTTGATGATAAGTATTATTAACTGGCTCGGGAATTAATTCCGGGGTATGTGACTGCAGAAGAGGGGGTTATGCTCGGATTTGTGATATTAAGAAAATTAAAATTATAAAACCAAAAATTTTATCAACTAATAGATGTTATTTCTTTTAATCAATTGATTGAATTTATATTGGAATCATTTTAACGATTTCTGAGGGTAAAAATATGCTTAAAATTTCAGAATTAAATTTTGGTTTTAACGATGCAGTAAATTACAAATTCAATGAAAATCAACAAAATATTTTCAACCTAATATAATATATTTCTTACGAGCATCCCCATAATGCCCTGGATTTTGCGAATCAATCCGATGTCTGTGACTTAAATAACAACAAAATAAATAGTTGAAGAAGATGAAATCAAAGAGCTTTACGGAGGAATGCAAACAGGAATTTAACCAACTGAAGAAGTTCAAGTTTGTATAGATTCTGACGGAGACGGATGAAGCGATGAGAAAGAGAGATGAGTACAAATCCCAACAGCGTTGATTCGGATGCTGATGGCTTGGAATATCCGGAAGATTTTAACCCTACGGTGCCAGAAAAAAGACTCTAGATTGAAAGCCGTATTCGCAATCACAGGGCTTTTGGTAGTAATACATCATGTGAGGTGGAAGAAATCATGAGTAGCGAAATTCCTCAAATATTGGGAAGCATCGATAAAAAGTTAGAAGAATTACTTTTCTTGAAACATGATCTAGATAAATTAAATGAAAGAGTGAAGAATATGGAAGAGATGTTATCTAAATATGTGCTCATATTAAACAACGATGAGAGAGCAGATTTAAATGAAGCTATGAAAGAGTATGCTACAGGCAAAACAACATCTCTAAAGGATGCTGAAAGGATTCTTGGGTTATGAAGATAGAATTTGGAACAAAAGCCCTGAAGTTCCTATCAAAATTAGAGAAAGGCAACAAAGAAAAAGTTTTCAATAGAATAAAGGAACTGGGGAATGACCCATTTCCTTCGGATGTAAAGAAATTGAAAGGGGAAAAGAATGTTTACAGGATAAGAATTGGAGATTTCAGGGTGCTTTATAGGTTAATTCCAGAAGATGACATAATCCTGGTTTTCAGAGTGGATAAAAGAAGTAGGGTTTATGGGCGATGAAAATAACTCACGGATGCCCCCGACTTTAGTTGGAAGTTGCACGGATGGGGTCGCATGCTCTGAAGCATAAAAGAGAAAGACAAACAACCCGGGCATCGGAAAAAAACATGTCTCACCATGGGTTCAAATGTTATTTCGAAAATTTTTTGATAAACTGGGAGATGACGAAGGGGCTGGGCTCGGGGAGTATATTGTGATTATGGGGTTACTACGGGTGTGTTTGTTGCTGCAGTGGACTGATAATGAGTACAAATTAAGCGGTGGGTTGAATAGCTACCGTACAATTAGGATGACAGACAAAACAAGAAAATCGT
>DAOUWY010000164.1 GCA_030666885.1 Methanosarcinales archaeon | reverse complement strand
ATTGGCATACCACCCTTCTTTGATCAAACCATCCAGTTCAGCTACTAGTTTTGATGTCAGTTTAGCAGGGATTGTTTGCAATTATATCACCATGGTATACTATTGAACCTTAAAGATATAATCTTTTTGCATGAGTGTAGCAGTAGAGTGTGAGAATGGAGGGGGACTGGAGAGCAATTCAATGTGAACTGCAGATGGACGCAGATACACGCAGATTAAAGCTTGCTGTTCATGGTTTCACCGCAAATGGCGCAAAGTTCAAAAAGACATTGTAACCTTTACTTAGCGTGCTTTGTGGCGTATTATTTCATTGTAATTATATTTTAACAGCTATGGCGACACCCCACCGTATCCCCTGCCCCAACTCACTCTCAGCGCATGAGCACCCGCACCCGGACAAGTGTAGGAGGGGAAACGCAAGCGGGCGGCGAGAGGAGCGTATGAAGAAAGAAGGGGTGGATTTTAGTTTTCAGTTATGGAGTTCCAGGCTAATTTACATAGGTTGGATGAATGTTTTTGATTAGCCAGTGTGACCTGACCGTAAAAGATCTATAGCAACTAAACGAACTCTTCCGCTGTAAGGCCAGAGCTTTTGATTATACTTTTGAGAGTTCCCCTGTCAAGAGTCCCATGGAGGGGAATGGTTAGTTTGATCGTTAATTCTGGCGTAACTTTTTTCATCCTGTATATGACTGCCCCGCTACCTAACTATAACAAATCCATTTCGTTCTAAAACCTTGACAGCTTTTTTTCCTGAGATAACAGGCAATCTGGTCAAACAGTTACCTCTGCAATTTGCCCGGAGCCTACTGTAATAAAGTCTTCATCTGGTTCCAGATGAAGTTCAATAGCTTCTTTGATATTCTCCAAAGCTTCTTCGATTGTTTTTCCCTGGGAAATGCACCCTGGAAAAGAGGGGACTTCAACTACATACCATCCATCTTCGCCTTCCCTGATAACAACTTTGAATTTCATAGTTATAACCTGTAATTTCTATTATAGGGCTTCATACTAATATACTCTACTTGTTACAATTTCCACTTCCATTTTGATTGCCCTATGGCCAACCCAGTTTTAGGGTGGTCACGCAGGTGAATGTAGACGTACGGGGCGGCGGGAGAGCCAAAGAGGAGACTGGGGCTGGACTTTATTAGTATCTCACGACAAAGGATTCTAATGTCATGGCTTTTTGTCCTTTGGACTATAGTATTTCATAAATAATATATTTTAACTGCTACTGGCAGCGAACAAACACAACTTCCATTCTGCACTCCGGGACCGCTAGATACCCATTCATACACATGGCACGACAAAAGCGCCTGCCAGCCCCCACACCACAACTTAAAGGGCGGGCGAAGTAGAGCGGGATGGGAGCAAAAATTCTAATTATATATCTATAAGATTATGTACTCAAGTAAATCCGACTGTAGCGAGGGTTTTCTTTTAAATCATAAGCTGAGTTAGTTATTTGTAGTATAATGTGTGAGTTGAACAAGGGAGAATTAGAAATAGTTGAAGATAGTATATTATATTCAGGCGATTCACATGGATTCAATAGTCGAGGATAAAAATGCCGTCAATATTCTATTAGGAACACTTGAAAAACTGGATGATGAGATTCAATCAGCAATAGACACCCTTGAGATTATGAGTGACCCTGAAACTTTGAACAACATCGAAGAAGGTTTAAGGGACATAAAAGAAGGACGATTTATAACATTTGAGGATTTTCTGAGTAAACATGGATGCTGAATACAGTATAATTTTATCAAATAAATTTGATAAGACTTTTTCTCAATTGGATAGAGTTTCTCAGAAGCGAATCATTGAAAGATTAAAGGAACTTTCAAAGAATCCTAAATCTTGTAAGCCTTTAAAGGGCAGGTTCAAAGGTATTAGGTCATTGCGTGTAGGAAACTACCGAATTTTATATGATATTCAGGAAAATCATCTTATAATAGTGGTTATTGCTATGGGCCATCGAAGAAATATTTATGATTAGACCTTTTTAATTCAACTGCTATTGAATAAATCGTATATATCCTATATTTCAACAGCCATGGTGGCACTTGCCCTAACAACAACCAGCCGAACATGAATCCCCATCGTTCCACAGCAGATATTGAGGTCCGGGCAATGACACCCATACATCCACAAGGCATCATAAAAGCGCCTGTCAACTCCCACACCACAAGGGCGGTTGGAGCAGATCGGGATGGGGCACCAGGGCAGAGTGAAGGCGAGAGGGCGCGGCAGGAATACGTTGAGAAGGTTAAGGTTGTTACCTCTGCAAAAAATTTTAAATTTTAGTTATCCCAGGAAAACTACTAATAAAACCCATGATAAACAAACAACCCAAATTGAAAAAGTAATTACCCAATTAATACCATCATGTAAATTAAATTAAAGCTCCTCAACCTTTCATCGATTTAGATTAAAAATGATCTAAATATTAAAAATATGATCAATGAATAGAAAAGAGTGTGACATAATTCCTGAAATAGATAACAAAGGCTACCAGGAGATATATGTTCTTGGTATTTTGACATTTCTGCTGATGTTCAGTGTCACATTGATCTATCCTGTTATGGAAGATTTTGTTATGGAGAGGTTTGATGTCACATCCATAGCAGAGACTAGCTTATTTGTTTCAATAAATCTGGCCGCATATGTAATATTCTCGCTTATATGGGGCAGCATTTCTGATAAGATAGGGATAAGAAAAATATTCATCTTTACCGGATTTTTAGGTAATGCTGTTTTGATGTTCAGCCTTACCCTTGCTCCTACTATGTCAGCCTTACTGGCACTGCGCTTCATTGAAGGAGCCTTCACTGTAATGGCATTTTCTTTAATTATGACATCAGTGCTCGATATAGTAAAAAAAACACAATATGGCAAGGGAATGGGAATACTTGGCCTGGGAATGGCATTAGGTAATGCTATGGGTGCACCTTTCGGAGGTAAGATCGGTTCAATAGATCCCCTTTATCCTCTTTATTTTGGTTCTTTATTACTATTGCTTGGAGCATTGATAGCAGCATTAATGCTCAAAGAGCGCAAACTTGATTCCAGACCTACCTCTTTTATAGATTCACTAATGTTGCTCAGGGAAGAAAAAAGGATATTCATTCCGTATGCCTTTTCTTTTGTTGAGCGGTTTACAGTAGGATTTTTTGTGGGTGTTTTCCCACTTATGCTTGCAATTAATTATGGGTTGGGGTCAGATACTATCGGAATGTACATGGCTGCGTTTTTGATACCTTTTGCCTTACTTCAGTACCCTTTTGGTGTAATATCTGATAAGATAGGAAGAGTTCAACCTCTTATAGTTGGTTCCGTTCTCTACAGCATTATAGTAATAAGTGTTGGCTTCACGGCCCCACCCTTACTGGTTCTGATAATGGTGATAGGTGGTGTAGCTGGAGCACTTATGTATCCTCCATCGGCAGCATTGGCGGGTGACTTTTCAGATCCTGCAAAGAGGGGGACTGCAATGGGTGGGTTTAACCTGTTCGGTTCTCTTGGTTTTGCAATAGGTCCTTTTGTAGGTGGTTTGATCGCTGATTCATATGGTTTCCATGTAAGCTTTGCTGCAGCAGGTTTAGCAGTATTTTTAGTAGCTTTGATCTTCCTGCCTTTGTTGATTAGTGTCAGTAGAAATAAATGATTTTTCTATTTTGTCCTGCTCTTTGAGCCCATACCTGCAACACCCAACCAGGCATTTATCCAAACTTGCACCCCCGTCCCACCAGACATGCAATGCATCTATGAAGTACTAAATAAGCGCCTGCCAGCCTCCACACCGCAAGGGCGGGCAGAGCAGACCGGGATGGGCACCCAGGCAAAGTGAAGGCAAGAGAGGGCGGCAGGAGAACTGGAGAAGGGACGGGGGGCTGGAATTAGTTCAATAATAACCGCAGAGTTCGCTGAGGTACGCAGAGATGGCGAAAAATGCTATGCGCACTCCGGTCATCGCTGGTTTAAAGTTCAAACAAATACTCAAGGTTGGCTGCCACCTGCCGCCCTGACGGGCTGCGGTGGCAGGGGGTAGTGGCAGTTGCACATATCATTTATTATATATTTTAACAGCCGCCGGCAGCGAACAAACACAACTTCTATTCCGCACTCCGGGACTGCCGGATACACATGCATCCGCGAGGCACCATAAAAGCGCCTGCCATCTCCTCACACCACAAGGGCGGGTAGAGTAGATCGAGGAGGGGCCCCTGGGCAGAGTGAAGGCAAGGGGGGAAAGCGAGGCTGGAGTGAAGCAAGAAGAGGGGGTCAGGTATAGAATCACAAAAGTTTAACAAATTCATCGATTGTTAAACCAGCATCTTTAATTAATCTACTTAGGGTTCCTTTCTTCATTGGATTATGTAATGGAACTGTAAGTTTAATTATACCATTACCTTCAATCTTTTCCAATCTTATATGGCTTCCACGCTGCCTGACTTTTACAAAACCAGCATTTAAAAATGCCTTAATTGCTTTCTCGCCTGAAACGACTGGTAACTTCATTTGATATACCTAGCTAGACAGCAACTTCAGCGACTTCGGCGCTATTAGCTAAAACCGGATTTTCGATTGGTTCCAAATATAATTCTATAGCCTCTTTGATGTTCTCCAGTGCTTCTTCTTTAGTATCACCTTCAGAAATACATCCAGGAAGAGAAGGTACATATACTACATAGCCACCCTCTTCAGATAATTCCAGGACTACTTTAAAAATCAATTTTTTCACCTTGCAATTAATCAGTTGTTTTTAGATATAAATATGGCGACATCTGCCCCAGCAGCAACCAAGAGAACATGAATCCCTATCATTCTACAGTAGAATATGAGGTCCGGGCACTGACACCCATGCATTCACAAGGCTCCACAAAAGCGCCTGCCAGCCCCCACACCACAAGGGCGGGTGGAGCAGATCGGGACGGGTACTTGGGCTAAGTGAAGGCAAGAGAGGGCGGCAGGAGAACTGGGGAAGGGACGGGGGCTGGAATTCATTAGTATCTCACCGCAAATGGTCCTACTGCCATGGCTTTTCGTCCTTTGAAGTGCAATAT
>DAOUWY010000325.1 GCA_030666885.1 Methanosarcinales archaeon | reverse complement strand
GGCATCAGGTGAAGATTTGGCACCTGAATTTAACGGGAATGTCCCAGAGAACACTAGAAATGATGGGGTTCAAGGACATGCTGAAGGAAACTATTGAGGTCGATTTCAAGTTGTAGGGGGGAATTCTAAAACTGTTCAGGTATATGATAGTGTCTGGCCGATCTGATCTCAAATCCTGGATAAATTCAGTTAAAACTGGCTCCAGCCCATGTGCCATAATTTTAACCGATCCATCAGCATCATTAAATACAAGTCCTGCCAGTCCTCTGGCCCTTCCATGAGCTTCTACAATCTCCCGGTATCCAACCATCTGGACATGGTCAGTTATGGTTGCATAGATGTTCTTCATTACAGCGGACATATAATATCCAGGTTAAAAATCATTATAGAATCAGAATACCACCAGAAATAATCATAGCTCTGAATATAGACACGGATAAAGATGATGATTTGATTTTGGACGGTCAAGGTCTGCCTGCTATAGGGGAGCGAAGATAAAAATTAATTTGAACCCATCTTCGTCAGTTTAAAATTAAAACAATAGCAGTAGACCACCCCTATTTTCGAGTCTGTTCTTAAACTCTCCCGATACCGATTGATCTCAGGTAGCTGGCCTCTACCAGATAACCACAATTAAATAATTCCAAAATACTCTTCTGTTCCTCCGTTGTGGGTATAAGTTTCTTTCCACTATATTTTGTACCATTCACGCTTATTTTCCCTATTTCCGACCTTTTCAGCGTTTTGTGAACCTTTCTCACACTACCTATGCCTTCTATCGGCTGTTCCCTTAGCTTGTTAGTCACCGTCATATCCAGTAAGTAAGACAGTATGCATATCGTATAGTGGGCACGAACATGCTCCTTAGTGTAGACGAAAGTAGGCTTGAACTTCAGGAATGATTTCACTTCCTTGAATGCCTCTTCTACACGATTCTTATCTCGATATGATTTAATAAATTCTTCCGGTCCGAGTCTGAATTCCTCTGGCTCTACAGTTGCAGAGATGTTAGTAACAATCATCCACACTCCGTCTTTAAGGTGTGCTTTTTCGATTTCCGGGGTTTTCCTCCAGTAACTGAGGTTGAAAGTCCTAATTTTTGTATCATTTTTCCCGATTATATCCACTCTTTCGAGTCTGTAGTCCAGATAGCCCTGCATCTTAAGTTTTTCCAGATTTTTATCGATCCTTTTTTCAGTTGGCTTTCGTTCGCGGCTTCGTTTCGCATTCAATAGCGCTCCCCTCTCATTTTCCAATCCGTTAATTGCCTTTTCGATAAGTTCTCCCCTTATCTTTCGTTGTGATTTGAATAAATCCATATTAAAGACCAGAACATGGTGTCTGTTACTATTATCCACCCCAATATCTTCATAGTATGTGGAATCGTCGTATTTGACTAAACCCTTCGATATTATCTCATTTTCTGTGGTCTCCTCTGTAAAAGTCTCGAATCTCTTCAGATTTGCGCCGTCAACATCTGCAATCTGATTCTTGTTAAGTGCAGTGATGTAAAAGTAGCTCTTGCTATTCTCCAGATGCTTCAGATTATCGTCTGAGACCATTCCGCGATCAAAAACCATGATAACTTTTGGTAAATTGAATTTCTGCTTCCATTGATCAGCATTTCCCGAAAGCGTTTTGACATCGGATGTATAATCGTCAAGAATCTCCCAGGAAAATGGATAGCCTTCAGAGTTTACGAGGAGGAAAAGGACGATTCTATTCTCCTTAAACCCGTTCGCTTTGGTTTTGCCTGGCTTTGCAAGTGTACATTTTCTTCCCTCGAAATATGAGTCTGAAAGATCGTAAAAAATGACTCGCATACTCTCCTCATTTCGTTTCTTGAGTGTCTGGTAAAGCCACTGCTCAATCTTCTTTTTTTGCTGCTCTATTACGGTGAGTTCCCTGTAAATACGGGAATCGTTGAAATGAGTCCCGTTTATGCCTATAATATGGTTGCATGAAGTTGTTCTGAACCATTCAACTGCAGAGAAATAACTTCCCGGATTCAAACATCTGCAAAAGGTAAGGATTTTTGCTACATCGGCACTTGATATATCTTTCTTTCTTTTATTGATGGTTTTATCAGGCAATGGGAATACATCTGACAGTCCCCATTCTTTATCCCATAAATGGTTCAGAAAAGCAATGTCAAGGTAATCCCAACGTTCTTCGAAGATTATGTCATCAAAAGTTGTGATAAATGTATCTGTGGATTGGGCGACTTTGAGTGTATCGCGGATTTGTTGCTCTTGCAATTGTGTAAGACTTCCAAGATAAAACAAGATTTTCTTTTT
>DAOUWY010000362.1 GCA_030666885.1 Methanosarcinales archaeon | reverse complement strand
TCTTTCCTCTCCAGTTCAAACTCAAACACGGTCGTACGCCAGGAAAAAAAGTCCTGGGCTTCTTTGAGGATCAGGGATAACGATGCACTGTTGATCCAGAGGATTATAGTATGATTGATATCCAGGAACTCCTCACGCATCATATTAAGCAGCAAAAGCGCCTCTGATCCACCATCCGGGTTTTTCTTTTCAATTGCATCGTCCAGGCCGAATACGAAAAATGCGATTTTTTTATTCTCTTTTTTTTGAGCATTATACAGATCCGATTGCACTGCATCTCGCAAATTTTGTATAAGACTTGTGGAATTAATATCCATCCGGATGTCGTAGATAAAAACCTCATTTTCCACTTGTTGCCTGATCTCGTTATCAAGGGCATGGCGTAATACCGGTTCGTTACAGCGCACAAAAGCAATAGTCAGGTCATCAGAAATGGAAAGAAGGGTGCTCATCTCATCCAGTTTGGAAAGATGGGCGGATGATAATTCCATATTGAATACCAATTTAAGCACCGATTGTTACAGCAGGTTCTTCTCATCCAGAATAGCGCGGACAATTGGGTTGAGGTCACACCAGGATCGTTCATTCCTGTATTCAAGTACACTGAGATTATGTAGTAGTCCCACGAGATGTTTATCCCTCTTTATATCCTTTGTCTGGTGTACCTCTTGCAACACCAGGTAATCCTCATCACTCAATTGGGCCTGATAGATGTTCTTGAGCCCGTTTACTACTTCAACGGCAATGTCCTTATCAATCAGGTCCTTCTTCCTTGTCATAGCACGTACCGCCGAATCCCTGATAATCCTGATAAATTCCCTTACCACTCCTCCGCTCATATCGATGATATACTCAAGAGCATCAGGTTCGAACATCTCCAGGCTGACCCTTTTTAATACAATCTCTTTCATGAACTCCTTTCCCTTTGGATAGGGATGTTTTGGCCCCTCACGTTCATGGATTTTGATATTAGGATGAATAAAAACATCGCTAAAGTTAATTTTTATCTGCATAAAGTTATCAGAACTTTTGAGGGATATTGGGAACGTGTAGATGATCTTGCAGAGAGGCTGGGTCAACTGGGTTGCATGATCATAAAAGAGATGCTCCGCTTTTGTAGGATCGATCTTTTCCAGGTTATCTATTATGACCAGCACCTGCCCTCCGGTTTTTTCAATCTCTGAGATGGTGTCATTAATTATACTGACCAGTTCTGAAACACGAGGTTCGATTTTTTTTCTGGTCTCGAGCCTGGTAGTTGTTTCGCTTTTCATCCTCCCCATAATTTCAAGTAAATGAAGGTGTATTTTAAGACCGAATCCACCCCCCACTCCTTTTTCATTGGTTTCAGATTTTATAATGGAACTGCCCCAATTATTTACCCTCTTTAATAGGGTTTTACCAAGATCGATTTCATCATTCTCTGCCTTTTCCAGTATTTTCGTAAGCATGGAAAACAGTACATCAATATAGATTACATCGTTATGGTCAAGTAAATCAAAACCATTATAATGTACAATAAAAAACCGGCTATCCAAATTTGATACGAGCCTGTTTAAAGTGGTTGTCTTTCCTGACCCGCGGTGACCTGTAAAAAGAAGCTTGATCGGTTCTCTTGTTTCCAGTCCCAATTCAAGGCGAATTTGCAGATCCTTGATGTTTATTTCATTTTGGTCTATTTCAACATAATATTTTTCTAAATCATCATTTAACAAGACTTCATCAGGATTAAATAAGTGATAAATATCCCTTATATTTTCAGCCATTATTAGCACAACCTATGATGTATATTGCAGCACATCCTTATTAATATATATACTAAATACACTTCTGCTAATAAAAGTGAAAGTACATGG
>DAOUWY010000312.1 GCA_030666885.1 Methanosarcinales archaeon | reverse complement strand
CCGGATCTAATTCTATTGCTTTATCGTAATCTTCTATCGCCTTTTCATACTCATTTAAATCGGCATAAACAGTCCCACGACTGTTATAAGCATAAGCCTCATTTGGATTTAATTCTATTGTTTTGTTTAAATCTTTTAATGCTCTTTCGTACTGTTTTAGATTATTATAAGTAAGCCCACGATTGTTATACGCCCAGGCGAAATTTGGATCCAATTCTATTGCTTTGTCAAAACATTCTATTGCTTTTTCGTATTCACTATAATCAATAAAAATACTACCTTTGTCGTTCCATTCTCTCGCTGTTTCAGCACTAACTATTGTTGTAAAAAAACAAATCCCAATCAGCGCTATCATGATTATTGGAATTGCTTTGGTTTCCATATTTATCAGCTCTCTGTTTAAATTGCTTTCTTCCAATATAAAAGCCCCGTCATCGCCACATCCGACTGAAGTATGTGGCATACGTGAGATAGAAGTCGGACGTTGGAATGAACGCATGATGGGGGCACTCCACCACAGCAAAAAGTTTTGATAGGATCAATATCTGCCAAATAACCCCCTATCCTGAAATATCCATTGCAAATTCATTTTCTTCGTCTTTCATGGCATATTTTACGTAGACATAGGAGGGGATGATTAATATCCAGGCAGTAAAGACAATGAAGAGAACGAGATTAATAACAAAAATAACTGAGTCTATCAGCCATATATACCCCTCTGCAACGGAAAGGATTCCAGACACATTAAATACTATTTCGAATACTATTTCTGGTATTAAATATATCAAAAATGTCGTGAATTTCTTATCTTTGGCAAAAGCCTCACTTGCGGAGAGCCCGTCTATGGGGCCTCTGTTCTCTATAACGATGGCAGGAATACAATAGAAGTACAATACCATGATGATCAATCCGGGTATTATGAAGAATATCAGACCCAGAAAAATGAGAAGAATTGCAACTATTCCTGCACCGATAATTGTGAAAAACTTCCCTGCTGCAGCACCAAGTGCTTTTCGAAAGTCGATCTTGCCTCCTTGGATTGCATCCTTAACAATAAGCGGATATGCACCGATAACCAGAACGTAAGCGATTAAGAAAATTACTCCAAAAAGAAGAAATGAAATTATTATAAACCCTTCCATCCAGCCACCAATAGTCTCGACTTGAAGATTCAAATATTCGGACAAAGACTCCACCATCACCAAAAGCAGGATAGGTGTGAATGTAATTACAATTAGCACCACTATCGGTAGAGTGATTACCGGACGCTTCACAATCAGATTCAGGGAATCGGAGAGGACGTCTCCCACGTCGAATTTGCTGCCTGTCATTCTTCTATACCTTCTTTAGGGACTAACAAATTAGGCAGTGTTGAGTGCCAGATTAAACTGCACAATCCATTGATCCATTTTCCTACACCCATCCGACATGCCTCATTAATATATCTCAACCGCCCCGACCATCACATCAGTCTCCCGAAGTCACTATAAAACGGACTTAAATACCACAGGCCTGTACATAATACCTACCATCCGATTTTTCATGTTGTCCATCAATATAAATTTTCATTTTTTACCATAACTATTCATGAAAGTCACCCAAATATAAAGTTTCTTAAACAATTTCAGAAAGCATCCCACAATCAATACTTATAAACCATTATACCCAAAAATAAAAACACAAAATTTTCAGGGAGTCATACCATGATAAAGATCTTCGGAATCTCAGGAAGCCCCAGGAAGGGCTCAACAGATTACATTGTGAATGAAGCCCTCAATCAAATACCTTGAAGAAAAATACGACGCAGAGACCCGCTGCTTCTCAGCACGTGGCAAACACCTCAACTTCTGCATCCATTGCGACTACTGCATCCGGGAGCGCAGCGGCTGCATCCACAAAGACGACATGCCCGAGTTCTACGACGGCCTGGAATGGGCCGACGGCATCATCTCTGCACCCCCGTATACCAGGGCAACCTGAGCGCCCGGACCAAGACCATGCCGGACCGCTGCCGGGCCGTGGTGGCAAAGGACCCCGACATACTGCGCAACAAGGTGGGGTGCAGCCCTGGCAGTGGGCGGCGACCGGGTGGGCGGCCAGGAGATAGCCCTCCAGTCCATCCACCACTTCTATATCATCAGCGAGATGATACTGGTCGGCGGCGGTTCGTTCGGTGCCAACCTGGGTGGGATCTTCTGGTCGCAGGACAGGATGGCCAAAGGCGCGGGGACTGGTCAGGGGCGAGGATATCCCGTAAAAAGGTTGGGAATTTGCATCTGTCGGATTGTATTGCACAGAAGATACATTATGCCAAAAGGCAGTATCAGTACCTTATCCTTGACACTATTCCATCAAACCCACCATCAAAACTGGCCAGGTGGTCTATACCCTTATTTTTCATCAGTTCGATTTTTGGGCAGTCAGTAAAACTCAACTTTTTATCAGCATATTTTGCGAAAATAATCCACCCTCTTTCAGAGACTTTTTATTATTTAGCATGAAAGTACCCTTGGGTTCTTTCATCTTTTTGTGCATGTTATTCGAAGAATTTCATGTACGTTTT
>DAOUWY010000187.1 GCA_030666885.1 Methanosarcinales archaeon | reverse complement strand
TCAGATTCAGGCGGCGGTGCAGGTATACAGGCTGACCTGAAGACCTTTGCAACACTGGGAGCCCACGGTACGTGTGCGATTACTTCTATCACTTCCCAGAACACTATAGGAGTTAAGGATGTACACGACCTGCCGTCGGATACTGTTGAATCCCAGATACGGGCGGTGGCATCTGATATGAATATCGCTTATACAAAGACCGGTATGCTTTCATCGTCCGGTATTATCACCAGGGTGTCGGAGATGGTCAGGGAGTACCATATCCCGCTGGTGGTTGACCCGGTCATGGCAGCCGAGGCAGGAGACAGCCTGATCAGGCGCGAGGCTGTTACAACCCTGCAGGAGGAACTGATCCCGCTGGCCAGGGTACTGACACCCAATGTCGATGAGGCAGGTATCCTCTCAGGTATCAGGATCAATGACCTGGATGATGCGAAGGAAGCGGCACGCCGCATTGTGGATTCGGGGGCAAATGCTGTAATAATCACTGGCGGGCACCTGGAGGGGGCTGACCTGCTGTATGATGGTGTGGATTTTACGCTTGTGGACGGCGAGCTGGTCAAGGGCGGGACCCACGGGGCAGGGTGCACCTATTCGGCAGCATTGACTGTGTTTCTTGCTGGCGGGGCAAGTCTGCGGGATGCGGCAGCGGGTGCCAAGTTGTTTGTGACCAGGGCTATTCTTGAAAGCCGGTCTGTCGGGCAGGGCGTGGGGCCTGTGAACCAGGCGCAGCATACGGTGAAGACTGCCTATATGTATGAGGCAGTGGTGGATGTGCAGGAGGCGGTTGCTATACTGGAATCGTCCAGGGATTTTATTGATCTTATACCGGAAGTTGGCTGCAATGTTGCCAGTGCCATTCCTGGTGCGGCCGGTACAGGGGATGTTTGTGCGGTGCGGGGGCGTATCGTCAGGTCGGGGAACCGTGTGCGGGCTGTGGGCTGTCCGGCCATGGGTGCCAGCAGGCATGTGGCAAGGATCGTGCTGGCTGCCATGCATCACGATGCAGGATTGCGGGCTGCCCTGAATATCCGTTATTCCGGGGATGTGCTGGAGGTGGTAAAGGATATGGGGCTGGCTGTGGCTTCATTTGACAGGGCACACGAGCCCGAGGGTGTCAGTACTATGGAATGGGGCACCCGGACTGCTATTGATAATTACAGGAAGCTGCACAACCGGGTGCCGGATGTGGTGTATGACCTGGGTGCGGTGGGCAAGGAACCTATGGTACGGCTGGTGGGGCACAGGGCTGTGGATGCGGCGGGGGTTGGTGTGGAGATTGGGAGAAGGATGGGTGAATAATAACAGGGTGCTCAGGAAGGAGTTTCCTCATTTGAAGGAATGGTGTGATGACCATCTCTGGGCTCCGAGTTGTTATCACGGCTCTGTGGGTAATGGCTGGAATGTGGTTGAGAAATATATCTCGGCACATAATACATATGAGCATAACAGGAAATAATCCTGAAAAAACGCTATATACAGGCCCGGTACATTTGTACGGGGTATACCGTAGTGACTTTTGAATCGCGAGGATTGATGTCAGAGGTCGGATTGGTTGTTTGGTTGAGTATAGTCCTGGTAATTTTGGAGTTTATTAAAACAATATATACTAATACACATGCTCTCGATGATCTATCCAATTAAGATAAACTACTCTTTCCATTTCATCCGGTGTAAAAATTAGACGATATCTTTTAGCAATTCTTGTTGATTTTTTGCCATGTAATTCCCCAGAAAGCCAACCACCAACGTGTAATGGATTTTTACTCAGCCTAATTAATTTCTTATCAAGTTCTGCAAGAACATCTTTATTCTTTTTTACGGTCTTAAGGGATTCGAGAAATGTATCTGTTCTCATAACCACCCATGTCATATTTCACAACTCGCTAATGAGGTCATCTACTGAAGATATTTCTTTAACTCGTCCTTCTTTAATGTCCATATCACTTTTATGAATGCCTTCCATGGTTTCTGGATTACTGATAATCTCAACAGTGTCAATTAATGCATCTAAATCTTCATGGGTTACCATGTTTTGCTCTATTGTTTTTAACTCCTGATATATATCATCTATTGTAATTAATTGATTCATACTTTTTAATTAGCTTTAATCATAATAATGCTTGTCATTGTTTTAAGTCACCATAGGTTAATTATATCACAATTCTGAATTGGCTTTGGTGAATATCCTCGCACATCTATTCACAGGCACCATAAAACCCGACCTCTAATCCCATGATGCCCCGGACTTGAGCGAAGCGCAGTCCAAGGTAGTGACTGGGAGGGTTTTATGGGGTGATATGAAATTCGGTTGTGGGTATCTAAGGGGAACTATTTGCAGTGTCCTATGATAGACTACATAACTTAATTATATCGTATTTTAGAGCAAATCGCTGTCGGATGATTCCATCGATCAAATATTCTGAAAAAATTAGAATCAGCATTAGTAGCCAGAAATAGTTGTTTGATTTAACAAAACAGTTTATTATGCGGTCTAATCTGGTACACTGACGAACTATTAATATGGGATATTCACTATTTTATAATTGGTGATTGTGTGTATGAGTACGGAAGAGTTGTTAGTTAAAATGTATGAGGAAATTAAAGTGATAAGGGAGGAGTTGGATGAGATCAGGATTGTTCTTATTCCAGAAGATGAACCTACTGATGAAGAGTTAAGGGAGATTGAATTGGGAAACATAGAGATAGCAGAGGGAAAATACAGATCTTGGAAGGAGATTAAAGAGGAGCTTAATTAAGTGTTTGAAGTATTTTTAATCAGTAGAGCTGAAAAAGTCATTAAGTCATTAGATGATATAAAATTGAGGAGAAGAATTAAAGAGGTAATTGACACTCTCAGCCACACATATTTTCCAGAGAGATACGATATAAAAAAGTTAAAAGGTGTTAAAAATACATATCGACTGAGGATTGGAGACTATCGAATAATTTATACTGTCAACTTCACTAATTCTCAAATTTTCGTTTCGTCAATCACACCAAGAAAAAAAGCATATTAAAAATTAATATGAATAATCTTTATCGAACACACATCAGCTCACCTTACCCCTGTTTATATTCAACTCACAAGTCTAAATCCACCACACATCTTCAAACCATCCACCCCATCGCAAATTATAAATAATACACTCTCAAGTATAATACCCATGAGTGTATTCATCAACAGACTAAGAGAACTCTCGCTCCTCAACCAAAGGTTCGCTCGTTCCAAAGCAGAATTTGTAGTAATATACGGCAGGCGCAGGATAGGAAAAAGCGAACTCATAGACCAGTTCATAAACAACAGAGGCATCCGTCTCCTGGCCCGTGAAGAGTCAAAAACCCTCCAGCTTCGGATTTTTTCACACAAACTCAGCGAATTCTTTAACGACGACCTGCTCAAAAAGACCGAATTCACAGGCTGGGACGGATTTTTTGAATACATCTCAGGCAGGCCCGACGAGAGACTGGTAATAGCCATAGACGAGTTCCCCTACCTGGTCAAGGAAGACCCCAGCCTTCCATCCATCCTGCAGGATTACTGGGACAACAAGTTCAAGGATTCAAACATCTTCCTGATACTGTGCGGCTCAAGCATCTCAATGATGGAATCAATGGTAATGGGCTACATCAGCCCGCTTTACGGAAGAAGGACAGGGCAGTTACTCATCAAACAGATTCCCTTTGTCCACATATTTGGTTACACAAAGGACATCAAAAAAGCAGTGGAATTCTATTCAGTGTATGGCGGAACCCCTGCCTACATTATGGAAGCTGACCCAGGAAAAGATGTGTTCACAAATATAGAGGATAATATTCTCAGGGAAGATTCATTCCTGTACAGGGATGTTGAGTTCGTACTGAGGCAGGAACTGACAGAGCCCAGGTACTATTTCTCAATCCTGCTTTCCCTGGCAAAAGGCAATCACAGGATGGGGTCAATAGCCAATGATACAGGTCTCAGCATAAGCATAGTGAACAAGTACCTGTCTGTGCTAAAGGACCTCCAGCTTGTTTACCGCACTGTGCCTGTTACCGAGAGCTACAAAAGCAGGAAAGGTATGTATTTTCTTGCCGACAATTTATTTAATTTCTGGTTCAGGTTCGTATATCCTGAGATGGAGGAGATAGAAAAAGGAAAAGGAAGTGCGGTTATTGAAGGTATAAAACCCCAATTTAACAGGTACGTGGGACGGCATTTTGAAAACATTGCCAGGGAAATCCTCGATATGCTGAACGATAAAGGAGCCCTGCCGTTTCGCTTCACAAGGATAGGAAAGTGGTGGCATAAAGAAGAAGAGATCGATATAGTGGCATATAATGAAACAAGCAAACAGGTCGTATTCTGTGAATGTAAATGGAGCGACAGGGTCAATGCACGTGAAGTTTTTGAGCATTTAAAGGAAAAGGCAAGCTTGGTCCCGCTTGAAAGACAAGAGGAGTACTACATTATTTTTGCAAAGGGATTCAAGAAGAAAATAACAGAAGATAATGTGATATTGTATGACCTGAAAGATTTGGAACAGTTACTTCTATAAGCCACTCCTGCCAAAAAGGAGACTTTTTATTATTTA
>DAOUWY010000106.1 GCA_030666885.1 Methanosarcinales archaeon | reverse complement strand
AGCAAAGCAAAGCCAGATTATAGCGAAATATTGTTTTTTCAGACATAGTAAAGATATTCATGGTGGATGGATTCTTTGTAAAGATCTTGTCATCGATAGATTTGAAACGGTTTTCTCTTGCCGATTGTGATTGATTGTATTCGCTGGTGGATTTACCCTGCTGACGGTAATCCTGATTGTCTTGCGGGATATTTTCATTCTGTTTAAATAAGGGAGATTCTCGAACTTCGTTCATTCGCTCTATTATTGTCTGGGTGCATATGTCGATTATGTGGGTAAAAAAGGATAAAGCGGTTAATATCTCGCCTCCTCCGGATTTTTGCGGTTTGCATTCTTTTTTTGGGGGAGGTGGTAATCTTGTTAATGAGGTGGATGCCCTGAAGTTATTCAAATTGGATAAGGAAATCTTTATGTTAAACTGGTTCTGAATCTTGATTTGCAGTTGTGATGAAGATATGCTCCTGTTCTCGGTAACGATGGGGATGATATAATCTTTTATACGCTGTGTCAGTTTCGTGTTGTTTCCAGCTGCTCTTCTATCATAAAGTCCTTCTTCACCGTATTTGCGAAGTGTTTTGCGATAGATGTAATATTGTGGCCGCGTGAATGGGACTTTGTTTTGATCAAAATATTCTCTAACGGATAGGTGCGAATCTTCAATTATTTTAATGGTGCTTAGAATTTCTGCAATTCGGTTATCATCCTGCATCAGATGTACTTATGTATGTTCTCTTATATAACTGGGTGGGGTTAAGATGGTAGTAAAATTGATTTGCCCGGAAGTCATGTATTAGGATATGGATTATCAAGATTCACACCATCTATTAATCGAGATAATTCTTTAACCTCCATATTATTGGCATTCAATGATTTTATTCCATTTTTAACAAAATAAATTTTTTTGCCATTTCTTATTGAATATATATTAAGTGTTTCAATATCAATATTTGATGGAAATTCTATGCTAATGCGGTTAAGTGGGTAATATGATTCGAATGAGATAACACCCTTGTCATTTGAAAAATCATAGAAGAAGCAAAAATTATTAAGGTTTATTATTTCATCGGTGTTGGAATTGACTTGTATATAGAATTCATACCATCTTCCCTTTACGTTTTCATTTAAATCAAATGAATAATGAATACAACATCCTCCTATTAGGAGAAGGAAAACAATTATACATATAATTAAATTTTTTATATCTTTCATTTATTTCCTCTCCATTTCTAGGTTATTTTCGATACTTCATCCTTCTTTTCAAATAATCTTATTTCAATGTGTATGACACTCCAACTACCTAAACTGTTTGTGGTTAATCTGATGAATTTGGCTTATTAATTTATCAGGCTGGTATGAACAAGGCACCAATGAACCTAGAAACTATCAGACACGTCTAACTACAGGATTACAGGAGTCACTTTTTCGTCCCTTGACAGTAATGCCACCCTGCTGGGTTCCACGTCATCGGCCATATAGTAACCCAGCTCCCTGCCAAGTTCTGAAGTGAACTCAAGTATCTCCTCATGCCGGGGCATTGCATCCCGCTCCAGTCGTTTGCGGGAATAGCCCAGATGCATATAGGCCTTTACCTCAACAAAGTCAGGTCTGGCAAGTTTTATAAGCCGTGCATAACCTGCAGCATCTTTAAAATTCAAACCTTTTGTCAGAGTTATCCTGATGGCAATCCGGCTAGGATGGTGGGACAGCACTTCCAGGGATTCCAGGATATTCTCCCACTGATCCTGATGATCGGGAGCACAGGAACGAATATAAGTCTCCTTATCCGGAGCATCCAGGCTCATGTACAGTTGTGAGGGCCTGATAATTTCAATAACATCAGGTTTTGTACCGTTGGTCACCACAAAAGTGGTAAGTCCCTGTTTGTGGAACTCCCGGACCAGTTCGGGCAGGAACGGGTAGAGTGTAGGTTCCCCTGCCAGTGATATGGCCGCATGTTTGGGTTCAAGGGATTCTTTCCATTTTGCTTTATCAGCATCATCCAGACCGCCGTACCCTGACATCAACCTTCGCTGCTCCTTGATACTATCCCCCACAATTTCCTCTGGAGAATCCCATTCAGCAGGCGTGTCTACCGGGTATTCAACCGGACGCCAGCAATGGAGGCAGGACTGGTTACAGCCTAAAAAAGGCGTCATCTGGATACAGCGGTGTGACTGGATGTCGTAGAACTGGGATTTGTAGCAACTGCCCTTTCCCTTTATTGACCTGCCCGACCAGAGGCAGGGTTTGACAGCGCCGTGACTTCCTACTATGTGATATCCCTGTTTTTTGAACAAATCCAATTGATGTTTGGGTAAAGTACTCAATTCCAATTGATGCTTGGTTATAGTGCTCATTAGGAATATATGAGTTATTGAAAAGAGATAATGTTTGTGTTAAGTGTGGCCAGGTCCACAATGGCAGCTTTGGCCGGATCAGGCTGGAGGTTCATGCGCCTCTGGAACTCTGTCTGTGATTGCCAGGTACCGCTGTTTATCACTGTGACACCCCTGTATGTGGCGTATCCAACTGTATGTACATGGCCGCAGTGCAGGATATGGGGTGGCTTGTCGATCACCAGGTGGTCTTCTCTTTCAGGCGCAATAGATACCCGGCTGCCGTACATGGGAGACAGGTGCCTGCGTTTCAACATCTCGATCATTGGCTGTGTGGGATCTTCGTATTTCATGCCAGGCAGGTTGGCTACGATATCATCAATACTGCGCCCGTGATAGATCAGGGTGCGTACCCCATCCATGGATATCACTGCCGGGTTGCCCACGAACACTACATCCTGCCTGAACATCTTCCTTATCTTTTCAGGGAATGTGGGCTGGGGTTCGGCCTGCCTGACCGCATCATGATTGCCCGGAGATATGATCACCTTGATATGTTTGGGTATCCGGTTGAAATAATCAGCAGCTACTTTATATTGTTCATAGACATCGGTAATGGCCAGTTCCTCCTCCTGGTTCGGGTATATCCCGATACCGTCCACCAGGTCACCTGCCACTACAAGATACCTGATATCCTTCACGTCCACAGACCCATTACCTGCCACAGACTTGTTGCCTGCCAAATATCCATTGCCTCCCATAGACCCTCCATGATTCAGCCAGTCGATAAAACCCAGCCACTGGTCTTCAAGGAAAGTGTCACTACCTACATGCACATCAGATATCATTACAGCCTTGCCGTTCACACTCTGCTCGCCCAGTTCCGAACTGGTCCTGATTGGCATATCAGGCCACATGATACTATTTATGAACAATAGACTTCCATCATCACTCAGGGTCCCGGTGACACCTATAACTTCATCCAGCATCACTTTTTGGCCATGCTCAAAGATATCATGTTTATTCTTCAGCACCATTGTGCGCAGGCTCCCGGTAGTATCCTCGATCTCTATCATCCTGTGACCGTTTTTGGATGTGCGCAGGTCAGATACCATACCTATGACCGAAACCTCCTCCCTGCCTTCCACCAGGCCAAGTTTACGCCTGTTCAGGCTTTCTATAGGCCTGAAACCAACGCCCCGGTTCCTCAACATATCCCCAAGCCTGGAGAACCTGTTCCTGAAAATATCCACGAATTCCCTGTATTCACCTACACATGTCGACTGGTCAGTGATATCTGAGATCACGTCCAGCTCACCAATCCATTCGTCTTCATAATCCGGGTCACTGATGTGCACCCCGGGGTACTCGGTCTCCTGCAGCGGTGTGGTCCTGGTATTTAGAGCCGGGTCGATCTGGGCAGGGCCCACCACAAGTGTGGACTCGTCAAGTGAATCAAGTATCTGGCTGATAAGTGAAGGACTGGTGTCCTGTTTTGTAAGCAATGTGAGAGCGTCAGGGTCTATCTGGTACCCGGCCTTAGCAAATTGTTCTACAATGAATGAAGCATTATCAGTATTTTCCATTAAAATCGCACAAACTATTATCACTTTAGACGCTATAAGTATTCGCCATATGAACCCAAAGGAAGATAAAACCATTATCGATAAATTATTTTATTATGTAAAACTGTTCAGGAACAGTGATAATTTCTGGATCGGCCTGTTAAATGACCTGCTGTTCGTAGCTGTAATGATCGGATTGTTCATGTTTATCTCGCAAATCAGTCTTGGTACTCCCAGGCCGGCGGTGGCTGTAGAATCCGGTAGCATGTTGCCTAATATTGGTATTGGTGATGTTGTTATCATACAAAACATCCAACGGACCCATATCATCACACATACTGAGGGCGCCCTGTCAGGATACACATCATTTAATGAATACGGGGATGTAATTTTATATAGGAAGTACGGGAGTACTACAGATACCCCGATCATCCACAGGGCCATGTACTGGGTGGAAGAAGGTGAGCCTATGTGGTCCGGTGGACCTGCTGCACCTTATTCGGGATATATTACTCAAGGGGATAATAATAAGCAAATTGACCAGAAAACCTCTACCAGCAGGCTCCAACCTGTAAAAGAGGAATGGACCATTGGGGTGGCCCGGTGGCATATTCCCTGGGTAGGATATCTCTCACTGGCTGTACATTGATATCAACCGGCCTATACTAGCTATACTAATCTGGATTGAATATTTCTGCCGGATTGGATAATAAGTGGGTCAGGTTGATAATTCTCAAGTGGTTTTAACCTGTAATCTTCCATGAGCACTCCCTTGGTATCGCTTATCGGAACGCTCATTGATATTTCCTTAGTCCTGCCGTAACGGCCTTTGCTTACCACCATAGCATTGATGATACCCAACATGTCCAGTTCTGAAATAAGGTCGGTGATCCTGCGCTGGGTGAGTATGTCAGAGCCAATGTCATTGCACATCTGCTTATAAATAGTGTAGGCTTCTCCTGTGGAAACATTGTTGTTCCTGATCTTACTGAGCAGAAGTACACTTAACAATACTAGTTTGGACTGGGTTGGAAGGGTCCTGACCACTTCAACAACTCTATCATTCTCGATCTTCTCCTGGGCAACCCTGACATGTTTTTCTTCAACTGTTGGTGATTTTGTTCGCTCAGCTAATTCACCGGACACACGCAGGAGGTCTAACGCTCGTCTGGCATCTCCGTGTTCCTGGGCAGCAAAGGCCGCACACAGGCGGGTTACAGTTTCATCCAGCATATTACTCTTGAAAGCCAGACTTGCCCTTTGTTCCAGGATATCATGTATCTGGTCTGCATCATATGGCGGAAAAATAATCTCTTCTTCACCAAGGGAACTCTTAACCCTGGGATCCAGGAAGTCTGTAAATTTGAGGTCATTAGAAATGCCGATCAAACTTATCCTAGCATTCTTCAGGTCGCCATTTATCCGGGAAAGGTTATAGAGCACATCATCACCTTTCCTGACCAGTTTGTCTATTTCGTCCATTATAATTATTACAACTCGTTTTTCCTTATCAACAGTTTTTTTAAATTCTTCAAAAACCTGATCAGTAGGCCACCCGGTCATTGGTACTTCTTTTCCAATATGTTTTGCCAATGTAGCCAGGAGTCTGTACTGTGTATCTACAATTTCACAGTTAACATATAATACATAACATGCCATTCCATGGATTTCGCTTGTTTCTTCCAGTTCCTGTCCTACAAACTTTACAACAGCTGTCTTACCTGTTCCTGTTTTTCCATAAATAAGAATATTCGAAGGAGTATCCCCCCGGACTGCTGGTACCAGTATACTAACAAGTGACTGGATCTGATTTTCTCTGTGAGGCAGATTATCGGGTTTGTAGTTGGGTCTTAATACTTCTTTATTCTGAAAAATGACAGTATTTTTAAGAAAGTCATCAAATATCCCGTGTGTGGACTTTTTTTCTGACGTTTTTGATGTTATTTTCTTTCCTGACATTTAAATTTCACCGATTTTTTAATATAAATGGATATAATCTACAGTACATACAGTTTGTGCAATTTTGTAACACTCTTTGAACCCTCTCTACAACCCTGATTATCATATTCCATATGAAATATACCTTTTTATAGGTTCTGGTCAACACCCCTTCATTTCAGGTAGAAAATATAATTAATCATTATAGATATACAAAAAACAGTAACAACAGACATCTAACTATAAGTATCTTGTTGATTGGAATTAATAAAATCATTAAAAATGAACAAAATTCTTGTCTAACCCCTTAATTTCTCCTGGAGATTATATAAACAGGAGGAACCGTATGATTTCTACTGGAAATGATATAAATAGAAGTGATAAAGAATGAATATAAATTAAAAAAAAGCTTGTGGTTGACTTAGATTTGTATATATATAAAGTTTGTTATTTAATTATTAAATAACTTTATAATAAAATATTGATTACTAAAAAATACAAAAATATATATTTTATACACAAAAACAAAACTAAAACATATACTTTATGTATACAATATTTCGTACACAATAAAATTAAATTGTCAATATACGAAAAATACGAATAAACCATATTTTGTCCACACCAAAATACGTACTATAATATACAATAAAAAATAAGTATTTCCAGTGGAAATCAAAGGGATGGAGAATCCATATATTATTTCATATTATAGTAAATATCAAATTATTAAAAACTGTTAATAATTAATTTTTAACAACACAAAAAAATAAATATTAACGTTTATATACTGGAAATAATATATTCAGTCACCTACCGGAATGGTTTCAAGTTGT
>DAOUWY010000122.1 GCA_030666885.1 Methanosarcinales archaeon | reverse complement strand
CTCTGTGCTAAAAAAGTGGTGTTCACCCATATAAGCCACATATTCCCACCCCATAATGAGGCCGTCAAAGAATGGCCGCTGGGTGTAGACGGTATGGAGTTCGTGATCTGATCATTATTCCTTATCTTTATCTATAATTTCACGTTTTTTCCGTAACTTGCGTATCTCATTTTTGAAATATATTGCCGTGACCAAAGATGCCACCAATAGCACCAGGCCCACGAATCCCATTATAGTAGGTAGTGATGACTTGTAATATTTTACATGGATGAACCGATGTTTCGGATTGGGATTATCCCAGACCAGCCATATCCTGTTCCGGTCATCTAATCGTTTGGTGTCTGGTTTTGGTTTGGGTAAGCCAAAGATCATATTGCCTGTATCATAATCCTGTGGCAGCACCACGTTGACAGTCTCGTTCCTGGAAAGAATATGATATAACTGGCCTTGTTCCCAGGAATAAGTATACGCGACATAACCATTGATGGTTTTGGCAAATTCGAACTGTATCTTTTTATTTACACTGGATTCAGAATATGATACATTGTAGGAGATATTTGAAAATTCATTAATACCTGAAAAGACCGTTGAGCTGCCGGTATTGCCAATGACCACCAGATTATCGATCCCTGGTTCCTTTTCAGACTTAACACCTGAAATATCTTTTGGCAACACTACCTCCAGCCTTGGTGCGTTCACAACAGTGTAGATAACCCTTACTGTCTTGTTCGGATACACAAAAAATGTAGAGGAATTGATGAAGTTGCCTTCAGGCACTGTGAATTCATACTCAGAAAAATCACCTGGTTCAACCACAAATTGTTTCGGTTCTTTACTTTCCAGGCATCCGTTTGAAGTGAATGCCATCATTATCAGGGCGCTCAGGAGAAGTATTTTCAGTATTCTGTTTACCATGGTATGTTGACACCCGGTCCTACTTGTATCGAGATACTTTTGAGGCCCTGGGATCAATCTCGATAATCTGGATACCATCCCTGTAGACCCTGACCACGCCATCGCTCTCAGATGTAGTGACTGCTATGGCTTCTGTGTCACGTGTGATGGCCGCGGCTGAAGCGTGTCGACCGCCAAGTCCTTTAATCATCTCCACTTCCCTGGCATTAACATCCAGATATCGACCGGCCGCATGGATATATCCGTGACTGTCCATGACAAATATCCCGTCCAGCTGGGCAAACTCTTTAACAGTTTCCCATTTTGCAGGATCGCGGATATTAAGTTCTTCTTTAGGATGACCAAAAAAGGGATTCAACACAAGCTGGTGGGAACGTTTCATTACCTCTTCCATGTCACCAATTATAAAAGCAGTGCCTACAGGCTTTCCTTCCCTGCCGTACGCGCCCAGGTCCATGGCGACCATCAGGACTGATCTTAGTATATTCAGGTTAACCCGTTCTGAGCA
The DNA here is from genome assembly GCA_030666885.1 of Methanosarcinales archaeon. Lineage (GTDB taxonomy): Archaea > Halobacteriota > Methanosarcinia > Methanosarcinales > Methanocomedenaceae > Methanocomedens_A. Next base: position 4,746 of record DAOUWY010000122.1, on the reverse strand, counting down.
TGCCCTTAATTCTTTAACCACAGGATTGGACTTCAGGTCATGCACGACAATACTGGTTGTTTCGCCGTGTGAGACGATGCCCACTACGTGGTCTGCTGCCAGTATGTCGGCAATAAATGCAATAGCACAAGCATCACTTATGCGTTCTGACCCCAATGTTCCCTTATAATAAAGGGTCTCAGAGATGGCCTGGAGCCGCTTGGTGGAATCTTTTCCTTCTTCCAGATTCCCGGCTTCAAGGAGATGATCGGCCGCCATCATCGCAGATGTGGAAGCGAAGAGGACAGGGATGTGGGTATCAATATCAAGGGGCAGTTCGTTTGACATTATTATTATGGCAGACGCAGATATATCTTCGGCGATATTTACTGCACTATGGATTATCAGACTTTTTTCAAGCATAAGGAATTGCCCCTGTTTGTTCGTTTTTTTAATGTATATCTTATCAACTTTCAATTATTTATATTAATACTAAATCTTGTTTTTTACATATCAACACATACGGTATATACCATCGGTTTATACCACGATTTATTATCCATTATCCACTATTAACTATCCCTTATATGTACTCATCAAGGTCCTTATCTGATATCAGCAAGAATTATTTCCCTGCTTTCACATCATCCGGGAAGCTGCATGGGTTCACCATCAAGATATACGGTGGGTCCGGTAATGATACCATCCAGGTGTATGCCTGCAACCACATTCCCGCCAAAGGCGCTGTTATCACCCAGGGCCACATGGACGGTGCCAGCTACTTTTTCATCCTCAAGTACATTGCCGATTAGATGTGCTGCCGGATTGATACCGATACCCAGTTCTGCCAGGTTGCGGCCCGGTGGTCCGACACTATCGAGCATTTCAATGAGCTTGCCAGCCGACTTACCTGTAATATCAGTGGCCTTCCCGTCTTCGATCTTGATAGTCAGGGGTGAGTCCAGGATGCCAAGCCCGCCCATTGAACCGTCCACTACGAAAATGCCATTGCCACTTTTCGGGGCCACGAACACTTCACCGGCAGGCAGGTTACTGGAATAACCCGGTTCATGGCAGATACCATGGTCAACCCTCCAGTCACATCCTTTTACATTAAAAATAATATCAGTGCCAAGGTCAGTTGTTATCCTTACTTCATTCACACTGTCAAGCCTGGATTTCAGTTCAAAAGCTGTATCCTTTATTGCAAGGTAATCGGCAGTAATTCCGCCCGATTCCATCATCTCAAGGCTTATTCCTGGCATTGTGGCTATACGCGCGCCAGCCATTTTGGCATTGATCTTGGCCTGGGTATGGGTCAGGGACTTGTTGGTGGGTGCCAGTACCACATCGGCAGCAGTCATTGCCTCTGCCACGACCTTTGGGGGCTCCTGGCCGTGTACTTCCCTTGGCTCCATGATCATTAATATAGGGTCACAGCCCAGCTCTACAGCTCTGTCATACAATGCACTGGCAATTGAGGGATGAGTAGCAGTATCTGTAATTATCAGTACAACTTCTTCAGGTTTCACTGCCATGCAGGTTTCAAGTACGGTGTGGGTGCTGTTTTTCAATGACATAATTGATCCTTACCAGTGGGATTTATCGGAAAAGCCTGGTTTTTAAATGTATAGGAGGGTATATACTTTCCTGCAGGCTTAGAAAATGCTAACGGAGTGAGCATTTTCCTGATGTTTTAGCTTTACTGTCTAAACCCGACAGTATATAGCTTTGTGCCTGGCACAGATGTGACTTTTTAATTTATTCTGGATAAATGGATATTGACCTAATAATTTACTGAGGTTTTGAAACAAGGAAATGTCAAAAGTTCCTCAATTGACCAGATATAATCAGTTTTTCCAACGGCCATCATCAGTGTTCTCTGGATATACGGGAGTGTGAGGCGTTATCGACGAAATCGCAGTGTCCTCCAAGCGACTGAAAGGAGCGAAGGCGTATGACGCAGACTGCCTAAAAATTACAACTATACACTTCCTCCGATTTCGGCTTTGCCTCATAAGTCTTAAAAAGTAAATACTTTCGAAGCAAAATATTATAAACATTTGAAGTAATTTTTTATATATGAAAATGAAAGCGATTGTATGCACAAAATACGGACCACCCGATGTTCTACATCTCAAAGAGGTAGCCAAACTTACTTCGCATATCCATCCATTTGGTCGAACTCCGCGATCGTCAATCATTTTCTTCTCCTTTTATCTATAAACCATCCAACAGCTCTTAATCTTACCCATATTCTTATTACTTACATGCGTATATATTTATATTGTATTCGAACTTTTATGCCCCGGCAATCCCTGGATATATCTCAATTCCGTGCTGCTTTCTGATAATTACTTTGCAAAACTATATCGTAGAGAGTGGACACTCACTTCTACCCGTGGCCGCCGCTCACATCCCAGAGCACCCTCGCGCAGGCTGTGGGATCAAGCGACGTAATCACGCTCATGAAAGTCCTGACTAGGGATTTGGGGCGGAGGCGTGCAATATTAGAGCCGAGGTGTGAATGTATTAGACGATGCAGAAATAAAATTAATTCATTTTAACAATGAGAAATAAATTTCTCCCAATTGAGTTTGTCCAAGTTCTGTTAATTCCACTTCGTCCATAGTTCTAATTCCACATTCGGGGCAGATTATATTTTTTTCAAAATTTGGACGTTCTTCCTTCGATGGAAAGGAGATGTATCCTATATTGCAGTCGAAATATCTTTTGCATTTTTTACATTTGAAATTGATTTCAGTCATTATTATCACCTTTATATTTTGTAATTATCATTTGTGCAAATATGTTCAGTTATTTCAGCAATTACCGAATCGCCTTTACGCCAAATTAGAGTTTCGGGAAAATCGGACTAAAAATTGTAAGTGCAATTCCTTCTGTTGGCATTGATAAATCGCAATCATGTAAGTCACTGAAGCTTGTTTCTATTAGCTCAAAGTCTTCTTCTTGAGTGAGTTGTTTTAGTTCATCATAATTGAACATTAGTAGTACTCCTCAAAAACCAATAGCATATAACGTCCATCTGGTATTTGAAGATTGAGCGAAACGAGTATTTGGGCTAAACGAGCTTGAAGGGGAAAGTTAGCCATATACACGCCTGTTATGTGATGTTGACATACTTGAAAATATCTACCCGACCGTCCGGGTTGTTGAGTGCTTTCCCTTATCCCAACCCGGGAATAACCAATTTGATCGGCCGCATTCTTCCAGATATTTCCTTGCCATCTCCAACCCCCCACTCCCATTTCGGAAAAGCTAAATCATATCATCCCATAAAACCCAAAAAATAATTACAGGTGATTTATCCTGCTCCAAGCTACCAACCTAACCAAAACATTCGGCGGCCTTGTAGCCGTTTCCAATGTCGATATCCATGTAGGCCAGGGAGAAATAGTAGGCCTGGTAGGACCCAACGGCGCAGGAAAATCCACCCTCTTAAACCTCATCAGCGGTATATACCGCCCCGACTCGGGCTCCATCATATTCAACGGTAACGACATCACAAAAATGCCCCCTTTCAAAGTATGCAAACTGGGCATAACCAAAACCTTCCAGTTGATACATTCATTCCCGGAAATGACAGCCCTGGAAAATGTAATGGTCGGAGCCCTGTTCGGTGATGTGGACAACAGCAACATAAAAGATGCACAGCACAAAGCAATCGAATTGCTCCGGTTCATAGGATTCTCAAAAGATAAAATACACCTCCCAGTCAAAAACCTCAACCTCATGGAACTCAAGTACATACAACTGGCCCGTGCCCTGTCCACCAATCCGAAACTGATCCTGCTGGATGAAGTGACCACCGGCCTCAACCCAAAAGAGAGCCTACAGGCCATTGAACTCATAAAAAAGATGCGTGACAACGGCACATCAGTACTCATGGTAGAGCACATAATGCGCGTTATTATGGGTGTATCTGACCGCATCGTAGTGCTGGATTACGGTAAAAAGATAGCTGATGGTACACCTGAAGAGATTGCAAATGACGAAAAAGTAATTGAATCATATCTGGGTGAGAAGTACATCTTTTAAGAGGTTATGGAATGCTCAAAGTTGAAAATGTCAATGTGTCCTACGGTTCTGTCAAGATACTTTGGGATGTGGACTTCCACATCGACGAAGGAGAAATTATCACAATAATCGGTCCGAACGGTGCAGGCAAGACTACCATTGCCAAGACCATAATGGGACTGCTAAGACCCACATCAGGGACTATCGAATTCAATGAAAACCTAATCCACCAGGCACCCACCCACAAGATCGTAGAAGGTGGTATTGCCCTTGTACCAGAAGGAAGGGAACTGTTCCCAAAGATGACCATAATGGAAAACCTGCAAATGGGTGCATACACCTCTGGTGATAGGGAAAATACCCTGGAATGGATTTTCGACCTGTTCCCCAGGTTGGAGGAACGGCAAAAACAGTCTGCCGGTACCATGAGCGGAGGCGAGCAGCAGATGCTGGCCATTGCCAGGGGTCTAATGTCACGTCCCAAATTGTTGATACTGGATGAACCCTCCCTGGGGCTGGCTCCGATAATGGTCAATAAGGTTTTCGAAATCGTCAAAACCCTGAACAGCCAGGGTGTGACCGTGCTTCTGGTTGAACAAAATATCCATCACGCACTGGAAGCGTCAAACCGTGGATACGTGCTTGAGACCGGGCGCATCACCCTTGAAGGGGCAAGCAGTGAACTGCTTGACAATAACCACGTCAAAGAGGCATATCTCGGGATGTAGT
>DAOUWY010000088.1 GCA_030666885.1 Methanosarcinales archaeon | reverse complement strand
CGGCACGGCACACAAATATGTGAACAATATAAAGAAAATATAATTACCATTAAAACATCCAAGTACTTCGATATCATGGAAAACGACCCTGATCCCAGGTACAAATGGCGCGCCATGCTGGTGGTCTCCATTGGAACATTTATGGCTACCCTTGATGCCAGTATCGTAAATCTCGCATTACCTATCCTGAGAAACTATTTTAACACCGATATAGCCACCATAGAATGGGTAATGCTCTCATACCTGCTGACTGTTACCACCCTGCTGCTAACCCTTGGCCGGCTTTCAGATATGTACGGCCGCAAATCCATGTTCTTAGCAGGTCTGTTAATATTTACTCTGGGGTCAGGACTGTGCAGCTTGTCCGCATCAGCAGGTCAATTGATTGTGTTTCGTGTAGTGCAGGGACTGGGTGCTGCCATGTTAATGGCCAACAGTCTTGCTATTATCACAGCTGTGTTCCCACATAATGAACGGGGCAAAGCACTGGGACTTATTGGTACGGTTGTCAGTATCGGCTATATAACAGGCCCGGTATTGGGTGGTTTTTTGATTGGCCGGATCGGGTGGCAAAGTATATTCTACCTTAACATTCCAGTTGGCTTGCTTGGAACTGTGTATGCCTGGAAGACCCTGAAACCTGACGAACTCCGTCTCAGCCAGAAATTTGACATCAAGGGAGCCATCCTCATGTTCCTGAGCATTATTTCACTGGTGCTGGCAATCACCAGGGGACAGGCACTGGGCTGGGGTTCGCCGGCAATAATTGGTCTATCCCTACTGTTTGCCATCTTCTTAGTTTGGTTTGTGATGGTGGAAAAAAGGGCAGACCAGCCCATGGTGGAGTTGTCGCTGTTTCGGAACCGGCCGTTCTCGGCGTCGAATGCCAGCGGTTTTTTGAGCTTCATTGCCCTGTTTGCAGTAATCCTTCTTATGCCTTTTTACATGGAGGGAATACTGGGATACAGTCCAGAGCATATGGGAATGGCGTTTGTAGCTATTTCGCTGGTCATGGCACTGGTGGCACCTGTAAGCGGCTGGATATCCGACAGGACGAATTCATTTATACTCAGCAGCTTGGGGTTAGCTATTTCCTGCTTGGCCCTGTTCCTGCTTGGTAATCTGGACCAGGATGCTACTTTTTTTGATATAGTGGTCAGGATGGGAATCATTGGCCTGGGGATGGGGCTGTTCCAGTCACCTAACAACAGCATTGTTATGGGTTCTGTACCGAAAGACAGGCTCGGGATTGCCGGGGGAATGCTTGCGATGGTCCGCAATCTTGGTATGGTGACTGGTATTGCCATATCAGGGGCCGTGTACACCAGCATCCTCCATTCCAACCAGGCTGCGGGATTGGTATACGAAGCAGCCTTCCTTGGCGGCTTTCATGATGCATTCATGGTGGCTGCGATAATATGTTCAATTGGGGTAATCACTTCGCTGATGCGGGGGAAAAATGGAAAGGTAACCTGATGAGTTACATTGATAGTATACTTCAAGGCATGCCGTCATACCACGCAGCTCTGCTGCAATTGAGTGTGCCGCGTAACTTTTAACCACGAAATAGCCAACCTCATGCATGCGTGGTAACAGGCGTTTTTCTCATTTCAATCTGCATGCCCGCTATAGTCAAGGATATAATATATTTGACATATATCCTAAACACTTTGCGTTCTTTGCGGTGCATGATTTTGGTCACCGCAAAGAGTGCAAAGTCCGCAAAGATAGTTTGAATTGTTTGGTTGTTGACTATAAACAACAGTACCTTAACCAGTACGTATCCTTATCAAAAATTCGTTTTCAAGTTTTGAGCGGGTTTCTTTGAATAATTCCCTTATCCTGGTTTCATCGCACAACAGTTCATTTTCACTGCATTCCCCTTCTGCTTTGCATACCATTGCCAGCTTAAGGGCTTTTTTTTCAAGATCAGGAAGGGTTTTTTCAAGAGTTTTTGTCAGCCAATTCTCGTCTTTTATTATTATTCCGGCAAACATAGAGGGCAGGACATCACTCTCTATTGATTCAAGCCTTTTCCTTGCAGAGATAATTGCCATAGATATATATGTTAATTTATCCGGATAAAAATCTAAGCATTATCTGCACAAGTGACATCTATGTCGTCATTCTGGCATCTGTATCAATAAAGTTAAACAGCCACATTCCAATATCCTCATCAGTCACGCCATTAAACTCATCCTCAACAAGTTTGATAAAACCCTGAGAATTTCAGGTCTTTTCACACCAGATTTTTTCATGCACCGGAGAGGGCTCATTCATGGCAATTTATCTTCACTCATGAGTAATCTGGGATATTCATTATATTGGAGTCGTCAAGAAGTTTGTGGATAAAAAGCCGCATACTATGCTCCATCCAGTGATACGGGGCGGAATGCATTTTGGGCATGTGGAGTCTAAAATCGCTTATATCAACGCTATCGGCCAGCTACCTCCATTAGAACGATCAGAACATAATGCACGACTATTGTTTGGCATATAAATATATTTTTTAATCAAATATTTCGATAAATCGAAATGTATAAATACTAATAAGCACATTTGAAAATCAAACGTGTCTAAATATAGACTTGTTTGTGAATAATTTAACAATATATGAATAAGGTGGTAAATATGGAAGAACAAATTGTTAGTGGATCGTCTGCGGATGGTGACTCAGTCATTGATGTCATCGATGTAAGGAAAAGTTATCATCGGGGAGGTATGGAAATGCCGATCCTGAATGGCATTGACCTCACAGTCAGGTCTGGTGAATTCCTTGCTATAATGGGTCCGTCAGGTTCCGGTAAAAGCACATTGATGAACATGATCGGATGCCTTGACAGACCCACTGGCGGACATGTGATCTTAAAAGGTAAGGATATAAACAAAGTCTCAGATAATGAATTAGCCCATCTCAGGGGTCAGGAGATAGGTTTTGTTTTCCAGACATTTAACTTGATTCCAAGAATGACAGCCATCCAGAATGTCGAACTTCCCTCCTTTGCCAATAAAAAGAACACCGAAAATTATCATGAAAAGGCAAAAGAGCTTCTTAAACTGGTCGGACTTGAAGACCGTATGGACCACAAGACCACCGAACTTTCAGGCGGGCAGTGCCAGAGGGTGGCCATAGCCAGGTCACTGATAAACGACCCAGGGCTGATACTTGCAGATGAGCCAACAGGAAACCTGGATTCAAAGACTACTGGTGAAATCATGAAGATCTTCTCCGACCTGCATGAACAGGGCCGGACAATTGTTATGATCACACACGATCCTGATATTGCAGAATTTGCAGACAGGATGGTGCTGGTGAAAGATGGAGTAATAGAAAATAATTGAGGTGAAAAGTTATGAAAAGTATAAGGAAATATATGAATTTTCTGGGGTCTTTGTTTTTAGTAACATTAATATTTGCAATGTCCATGATCCCGGTTTCGGCAAGTGCTGCTGCACTCAGGGCAGATATCGTACAATGTGACCCGAATCCGGCAGAGATCGGGCAATATGTAAACGTATGGATAAAGATTGAAAACATCGGTAACACAAGGGCCGAGGATGTTTCAGTAGAACTTATCCCATCATATCCATTCTCACTTGATGCGGGAGATGAGACGAGAAGAAATATCGGTATCTTATCAACAGATAGACATGCATCACTGGAATACCACTTATATGTGGATGAAAATGCAAGACCTGGTACCAGGTCGATAAAGGTGCGCTACCAGGATAATGAAGGCATGGCCTGGAATGAGGAGGCCCTTGATATCTGGATCGGTTCAGGTTCGGATACATTTGACAGCAAAGGGACCATCCAGCTTGAACAGATCACAACAGAACCTGAAGTACTGATGCCGGGTGACACGGGGACCGTAACTTTTACATTGAAAAATACCGCAACCCAGTATTCCATCAGCCTTGGCGGTGAAGAGTATGATACAAAAGCCAGGGTCAGGTCTGCAACACTGAAAGGTACAAATGACATTACGGTAAACAGCGATACATACCATGATACCGGTATCCTCGGACCTGGAGATAATGTAGACCTTACATATAATATTAAGGTAGATGACACTGCCAGGGACGGTACTAAACACCTGGAATTTATTGTGGTTGGGAGTTCCTATACATATAATTATAAATGGGTTGTTCCTGTCAAGGTCGATTCGGCAGGTATCAAAGTGATCCCTACCAAACCCCTGACTATTGATAATGGTGTGGCAACCATTCAATTCGATATTGTCAATACCCATCCCAATACACTGACCTCGGTATCGATCAGGCCCCAGGCAGAGGGCATAGAATTCTCACCTGTAGAGTATTTCATAGGGTCCATGGATCATGATGAACTGTTTACTGTGGAATTTGATGCACAGGTAGTATCAGATGATGTGTCAGACCAGCAAGAACTTGAATTGATTGCCCAGTACAGAAGCGGTGTCAACCAGCATGAGACTTCCCTTAACGACCTGGATCTGTCAATTGTTACTGACAAGCCGAACGGTGGTCCCGGATTTGCAAGTATCAGCGCTCTGGTTCTTATCTTTGCAATATCAAGCCTGGTGATGTACAGGCGTAAGAAACGTCAGCATTAAAGAGGTGAGACGGATGGTAAACATTGTACAGTCCCTGCGTATTGCTGCGGGAAGCATAAGCAGTGCCAAGATGAGGTCTATCCTCACTACCCTTGGGATTGTCATTGGTGTGGCTGCAGTTATCGCCAATGTATCCCTCGGAGCCAGTTTCCAGCAATATTTCGATGAAGAGATCGGGTCCGTTGGTTCGAATTTCATTATTATAAACCATATGGAACCGGATCTGTTCCATGATAATGAACTGGAACTTGTCGAAAATACACCGGGTATTGTCATTGTTTCACCTATTAAACAATCGCTCCAGAAAGTAACCCATCTATCTACATCCAGACACCTGTCAGTCGATGGAGTATCAGAAGATTATGAAACGGTTGCCAATCTCAAATTCGAGGAAGGAAGTTTCCTCAGTGACCAGGATAAATATGTTGCAGTTATAGGAAATGATGTGGCTTATAAAAAATTTGACCGCAAGATTTTCACCCAGAATTCCATTGATATCACTTTTCGAAAGGACGACGGAAGTGAAGTAACTAAAAGATTTAAAGTAAAAGGAATACTGGAGAGTCCTGAGACCACCATGGTGCGAAGCCCTATTGCCCCGGATGAACGCATATTCATCCCAATCTCGACCTGGAATGAGATACAGGGGGAAGATGATTATGGCAGTTTCTTTGCAATGGCATCCAGTATGGATACAATACAAGCGACTTCTGATGACCTGGATCAAAAACTTGGGCGTCATTTTGGAGTACCATCAAGGGATATGAATGATGATGATACAAAACCCTATTCAATCCACAACCAGGGTGAGATACTTGAAAAAACTGACCAAATGGCTAAAATTTTGGGTGCACTGCTCACTTCTGTGGCACTGATCTCACTTGTTGTTGGTTCCATCGGTATTATGAACATCATGCTGGTTACGGTAACCGAACGCACCCGGGAGATCGGGATACTAAAATCATTAGGTTATACAAATTTGAATGTCCTGCTGCTGTTCATTGGTGAATCGGTTGTGTTGAGCGTGATCGGCGGACTGCTTGGTATAGGGCTGGGTGTACTGGGAGCATATGGTGTACAGAGTTTAATGGCGCTACCGCACGCATTTCCAGTTGAACTGATCGTGATAGGATTTGTAGTATCTGTCATCGTGGGCCTGATCGCTGGTGTGTATCCTGCTAATAAAGCTGCCAAGATGAACACAGTGGATGCTTTGAGGAGTGAGTGAATTTAAAAAAAGGAGGAGTGAGTCAAATGATAAATTTTAAACAGTCATTGCATATCGCAGCAGGAAGCATACGAAGTGCCAAGATGAGGTCAATCCTCACTACCCTTGGGATTGTAATCGGTGTGGCTGCAGTGATCGCCAATGTATCCCTGGGAGCCAGTTTCAACCAGTATTTTGAAGACATGTCTTTTGGTATAGGCTCAAACTTTATCATGGTAGGGGGCAAGGAACCAGGTCTTTTTCATGACAATGAAATGAAACTGATCGATAATACTCCCGGTATAGTGGGCATTACACCATATAAACGATTAGAATCTACCAGAGTCACGTATTATTCCACTTCCAAACGTATTAATGTGCTTGGAGTTAGTGAAGATATTGAAGAACTTTCAGATATTAAACTGGAAGATGGAACTTTCCTGAATGATAAGGACAAGTATGTAGCTGTCATCCCCCATACAATAGCGTATGATAAGTTTGACCGCAACATTTTGACCCAAAATTCTATTGATATCACATTTCATAAAGATAATGGCACTGAAATTACCAGGGAGTTCATTATCAAGGGAATAATTGAAGAGAAAGAGGAATCTTTCATTTCATCCGGGTTTGGAGATAATACGATCTTTATTCCGGTGGCAACATTAAATGAAATACTGGGAGAGGATGATTATGGAGCTTTCTTTGCCATGTCATCCAGCCGGGATACTATAAAAGAAACAGATGAAGAAGTTGATAAAAGGCTGGCCCGTCATTTTGGTGTCCCTTCACGTGATATGGATAATGATGATGCAAAACCGTATAGTATGACAAACCAGGCAGAACAACTGGAGAGAATGGGCCGGTTTTCTGATGCCTTAGCAGCTCTGTTTATTTCAGTTGCCTTGATCGCATTGATCGTAGGCTCGATCGGTATTATGAACATCATGCTGGTAACAGTAACCGAACGTACCCGCGAGATAGGTATTCTAAAGTCACTGGGTTTCACAAATTGGAATGTCCTGTTCCTATTCATTGTGGAATCTATAGTCTTAAGTGTGTTCGGCGGACTGCTTGGTACTGGATTGGGGGTTGCGGGTGCGTACGGTGTACAGAGCTTAATGAAATTACCAATTGTATTCCCTCTGGAACTGATAGTGGTAGGATTTACCGTATCTGTCATTGTAGGACTTATCGCGGGTGTGTATCCTGCAAACAAGGCCGCCAGGATGAATACCGTGGATGCACTGAGGAGCGAGTGAGAACATCAGGATTTGCAGATCACATAAGGATTTTCAAATCCATATTCAACTAAGAAAAGTGATTGCATGAAAAATGAAATGGCTAAACTTGATGATCATGTTGAGATTGAATATTCGCTTTCAGGTGCTGAAAGTGAAGACACCTTGCTATTCGTGCATGGACTGGGGAGCAACCTGCGCCAGTTTGAAATGCAGCAGCAATATTTTGCAAAGAATTACCGGGTACTGTTAATATCCCTGCGCGGTCACGGAAACTCATCAGCCCCCATAGATCCAACCCCGGATAATTATACAGTAAGGGAGATGGCCCGGGATGTGCAGGTTCTTTTGACACGTCTGGGTATCAACAAGGTTCATTTTGTTGGTAACTCGATGGGTGGATTAGTTGGCTATGAATT
>DAOUWY010000011.1 GCA_030666885.1 Methanosarcinales archaeon | reverse complement strand
GTGTGTAGCACGATACAAGAATATATGATTAGATGGCCATCTCCATGACACAGCAACATGGGGATGTAGGTTGATGGATCATCAGGGAGCCATCGATAGTATGTCCACATCTTATCAAATTTCTACATGTGGGTTAGGTGGGGCTATCTTATTTGAATATATTGTTCGGAGATACTGATGTATATAAGTTATCGATATTGCCTGGTTCTCTATAAAGTGATAAAAACCGGGAGCATACAACGCATGAGATTACCGTGTCTAGGGTCAAAGGTGCGTTCGGATAGGTACTGCGCTAAATAGCTGGTCAAGTAAAGGTTTTATAGGTAAATGATGTAGGATAGATAGCAGACCAATATGTTAAGGTGATATTGAAAAATGAGCGATGGTGTTTATGTAGGCTACCCAATACGTTTTGACGATCTACCTATTATGGTGGCTAGTGACTGTGTAGAAATAAAATCCTTCTTTCCTGTGCCATTAAAGGATATACCATCAATTTTCATTGAATGCGGTGGCGGATTGATAATACGCAAATGATCAGGTAGTATTTTAAATTTTTATTTTACACAACCTTTTTAACCCATTCCTCCCATGTAAAGCACCTAGTATGAAAGCAATACTAGGATTAGAAGACGGCACAATTGTAAAGGGCGTTGGATTTGGTGCCGCCGGAGCTGCTGTTTGCGGGGAACTTGTTTTTACAACACAGTATACCGGATACGAAGAGGCACTTACCGACCCTTCATATGCCGGCCAGATACTGATGTTTACTTACCCCCTCATCGGCAATTACGGTGTTAGCGGCAAGACCTTCCAGTCAGACGGCATGAAGGCAGAGGCCCTGGTGGTCAGGGAGGCGTGCGACCATCCATCCCACCACCTGTCAGGACGCTCCATTTTTGATTTTGCAAAGGAGGAAGACCGGCCAGGTATCGCAGGTGTGGATACCAGGATGCTGACCATCAAGACCAGGGATACCGGAGCCATGCGCTCATGCCTGCTCACAGACAGCGACGATGGCGAAAAAGCAGTGCGAATGGCAAGACAGCACCCGAAGATATCAGACCAACACGACCTGATAGACAGGGTGACCTGCCCCGCTCCCTACCATATTGAAGCAACAGGCAAGGACAAGCCTCATTTCGTTGTCATCGACCTTGGCATAAAGACCAACATGATAAGGAGCCTGCAGCAGCGGGGTGTGGGTATTACCGTAGTACCTGCAAGTACTCCACTTGACTATATTACTGAACAAAAACCTGATGCAATATTCGTATCAAACGGCCCTGGCGACCCCGAAAAAGCAGGCACTGCCATTGATGTTGTGAAACACATGATGGGAGAAGTACCCATCTACGGCATCTGCTTCGGGAACCAGATCATATCCCTGGCACTGGGGGCCAGTACCTACAAGCTGAAGTTCGGGCACCGGGGTGCCAACCAGCCTGTAAAGGACCTGGAAACAGGCAATGTGTACATCACCTCCCAGAACCACGGATTCGCAGTGGATGCCGGTTCCCTGGATGCGTCCAAGGCTCATATCACCCACCTGAACATTAACGATAATACCGTGGAAGGTATCGCCCATGACTACCTGGACATCATGAGCGTACAGTTCCATCCCGAGGCCAGCCCCGGTCCATGGGATACTGAAAAATGGTTCTTTGATACCATAGTAAAAAAGGTGATAAAATAATGCCCCGTAATCCTGATATTAAGAAAGTACTGCTGATAGGCAGTGGTCCTATCATGATAGGCCAGGCGGCAGAGTTTGATTTTAGCGGCAGCCAGGCATGCCGTTCATTGAGGGAAGAAGGTGTAAGTGTTGTACTCATTAACTCCAACCCTGCCACTATCATGACCGACCCGGAAATGGCAGACGTGGTGTATATCGAACCTATCAAACCCGAGATCGTAGAACGTATCATCGAGAAGGAGCGGCCCGACGGAGTGATCGCGGGACTGGGCGGGCAGACCGGGCTGAACGTCGTCAGTGAACTGGCCGAGATGGGTGTACTTGAGAAATACAATGTCAGACTTTATGGCACACCCCTGAAAGCCATACAGGATACCGAGGACAGGGACCTGTTCAAACAGGCCATGCAACGTATCGGTGAGCCTTTGCCCCGCAGCAAGGCCGTGAACACTATCGAAGACGCTGTTGCAATGATCGAAGAACTGGGCCTTCCCCTTGTCATCAGGCCGGCTTATACCCTTGGCGGGGCTGGCGGTGGAATTGCCAGGACAAAGGAAGAACTTATCTCAATTACTGAACTGGGCCTGAAACGCAGCCGTATCAACCAAGTACTTATCGAAGAGGGGATACTGGGCTGGAAAGAGTTCGAGTACGAAGTGATGCGTGATGCCAATGATACCTGTATCGTGATATGCAACATGGAGAATATAGACCCCATGGGTATCCATACAGGGGAGAGCATTGTGGTCACTCCCAGCCAGACCCTGTCTGACAGGGACCATCAGATGCTGCGCAGTGCCAGTATCAATATCATAAGAAGCTTATGTATCGAAGGCGGGTGCAATATCCAGTTTGCAGTAAAGGACGGCGAATACAGGATCGTGGAAGTCAACCCAAGGGTGAGCCGCTCCTCTGCACTGGCCAGCAAAGCCACCGGGTACCCCATAGCCAGGGTGACCGCCAAGATCGCCATCGGCATGACCCTGGACGAGATACCAAATGATGTTACCAAAAAGACGCCTGCGTCCTTTGAGCCCACTGTTGACTATACAGTGGTCAAGATACCCAGGTGGCCCTTTGATAAGTTCGTGAGCGCCAACAAGACCCTGACCACGGCTATGAAGAGCACAGGCGAGGTCATGGCTATCGGGCGCACCATTGAAGAGGCTATGAAAAAAGCTATCCGCAGCCTTGATGTGGATATGTATTTCGGGTTCAGGGAATGGGAGCAGGATGAGGTAATTGACCTGCTTACGACCCCTACACATGAGCGGTTGTTTGGCATTTACCATTGCTTAAGGACCGGATTTTCAATTGATGAGATATCAGGCATCACATCTATCGACCCCTTCTTCCTGGAAAAGATATACAATATCATCCGGATGGAAGATACCCTGCGCTTGGAGTTGACCAGGGAAACCCTGCGTAGTGCAAAGCGAATGGGGTTCACGGATGAGGAGATCGGCAAAATAACAGGCAGGACAAGGGAAGATATCAATGATATGCGCAGGCAGATGGGGATCATTACCACCTACAAAATGGTGGATACCTGCGCTGCCGAGTTCGCTGCCGAGACCCCTTATTATTATTCATGCTATGAAGAGATGTGCGAGAACGAACCCACTGATCGCAAAAAGGTGCTGATACTGGGTGCGGGCCCGATCCGCATCGGGCAGGGTATTGAGTTCGACTACTGCACCGTACATGCGGTGAGTGCGCTGCGGGAAGAGGGGATTGAGACCCATATCATTAACAACAATCCCGAGACCGTGTCCACAGATTATGATACTTCGGATAAGCTGTTCTTTGAGCCACTGACCCTTGAGGATGTGATGAACGTTATCGAGCGGGAAAGACCCTGGGGTGTGATGGTACAGTTCGGGGGCCAGACCTCTGTTAACCTGGCATTACCATTGCAGCGGGAACTGCACCGCAGGACTGACCTGGATACCGTTATCCTGGGCACTACTCCGGAAGATATGGATATTGCCGAGGACAGGGAGCGGTTCAATAAGATGCTGCAGGGTATGGGCATTCCACAGCCGGAAGCGGGTTATGCTATCACGGAAGCCGGGGCAAGGGAAGTGGCAGCCGGGATCGGGTACCCTGTGCTGGTGCGCCCCTCCTATGTACTGGGCGGACGGGCTATGGAGATTGTATATGACGAGAACGACCTGAACCGGTACATGAATGAGGCTGTAAAGGTCTCGCCCGAGCATCCTGTGCTCATCGACAACTTCCTTGAGGGTGCCATTGAGATCGATGTGGATGCCATTTGCGATGGCGAGGATGTGCTTATCGGTGCAATCATGGAGCATATCGAAGAGGCCGGGATACACAGCGGTGATTCGGCCTGCGTGATACCGCCCCAGTCACTGGGATACTATGTACTGGATACGGTCAGGGACTATGTGAGGCGCATTGCCCTGGCACTCAGGGTGAAGGGTATCCTGAACATCCAGATGGCATATAAGGACCGGGTGGTCTATGTGCTGGAGGCGAACCCCAGGAGCAGTCGTACCATTCCATTCGTATCAAAGGCTGTGGGCCTGCCACTTGCCAAGATAGCGGCCAGGGCTATGATAGGAATAACGTTAAAGGAGCAGGGATACCTAAGGGAACCCAGGCCCGGACACATTTCAGTGAAGGAGGTTCTCCTGCCATTTGATAAACTCCCGGGAGCGGACCCGCTCCTCAGCCCTGAGATGCGCAGTACCGGGGAGGTCATGGGTGTGGATTACAGTTACGGGCTGGCGTTTTTCAAGGCAGAACTGGCAGCAGATAATGCACTACCGCTGGAGGGGAAGGTGTTCATGTCCATCAGGGACCAGGATAAACCGGCACTGGTACAAATAGCAAGGAAGATAGCTGATGCGGGACTGGAAATCATTGCTACCAGCGGCACGGTCCGGTACCTGTCCGGCAAGGGTTTCGATGTTACTGAAATTAAGAAGGTACACGATGGCAGCCCTAATGTCATTGACCTGATGCGCAAAGAGGATGTCGGCCTGGTCATTAACACACCCACAAGCAGGATGAGCTACAAGGACGGACGGGGGATACGGCGTGCGGCTGTGGATTATGCGGTGCCTTATATTACTACTATACAGGCGGCAATGGCTGCTGCCGATGCCATTGAGGCAATGAGCAGGGAGGAATTGGTTATAAAGAGTATTGGTGAGTACCATTTGGAGATGTGAAAAGCTGAATATAATGGTGGTTCTGGGAAGTCATAAAAAAATCAGCCTATGCAATTATTGCAATTGGGGGAAACTCCCCTGATTGTGAAATCCAGTTTGTCGTTGACATGCAACTCCATGGAATTGAAGGGGACTGGGTGCTGCACTATAGCGTCAAAAAATAGTTGGTTTGGTACTAATCAACAAAGTTTTTTTCAATATTTTCATTCTACCGATTTTGTTTTCTTCATATTAAGATAAAATATAGATTAATCTTCACAATATCTTAAACCAAAAACTAAAATAGTACGATCAAAGTATATACACTATCCACCGCAAAGAGCGCAAAGAATGGATGAGAATAAATTATCAAATCTGATAGTAGGGGCCGCTATAGAAGTACATAGATCATTGGGACCGGGCTTGTTAGACTTGACTTTCAAAGAAAAGCAAATTGACCTCTAATTTTCGTTGAAAACCGTGATCCATTGGACAGGTTGCCATATTACAAAGCGTATGACCTAATTTTTGATATCAGATAAATACTGCTATCCATAGCGATTTAAATAGATAATTACTTATAACTGTATGACCTAATATATATCATATGGTCTCATTGAAAAAGAAGATAATAAAAGGTCACATCTATTGGTATGCTGTTGAAATGGCAAGAGTCGGTGGCAAGCCCAAACAAATATGGCAAAAGTACCTTGGAACTGCAGAAAAAATAATAGAACTCAAAGAAAAATCCACAGAACTGCCACACATCAAACTAAAATCCTTCCAATACGGTAAAACAGCCGCCCTACTCTCCATATCCGACGAACTGAACTTCATAGAAATCGTAAACAAACACACCAACAAAAAACAAATCAAAGGCCTTACAGTAGGTGAATACCTCCTCCTGAACATCATCGGACGATGCGATGGAGCACAATCCGAAAATTCCATCCAAAAATGGTTCGACAAATCCTCATTAAGCCTACTATGGAAATTCCCCCACAAACTCACCTGTCAAAACTTCCTCAACCACTACAAATACATAGACCACGAAACCAGTAAAAGAATCGAAGACGACCTATGCAAAATACTGATCGAGAAAGGCATAACCCCCCGGATACTTTTCCTTGACGAAACAAACTGGTTCAACTACATCAAAAAAGTAGAAGAACTAGCACAAAACGGGAACAACAAACAGTACAGAAATCACATGAAGCAAATCTGTATGGGATTAGCCGTATCTGAAGATAATATCCCCTTCATGCACGAAGTCTACGAAGGGAACAAACATGATTCAAAGATATTCCCTGAACTGCTGGATGCAATTACACAAAGGTTGACCAATCTGAAAATAACCACTCAAGACATGATATTGGTTTTTGATAAAGGCAATAATTCCCAGTTAAATGTTAAAGATGTGATCTCCGAAATGCATATTGTGGCTTCTGCAAAACACAATCAGGCAGAAGAACTGTTGAATGTCCCGCTTGAGGCTTACAAATATTTGTACACAAATTCCAAAGGCAACAAGATATACGGTTACAGAAATAAAAATGAATTTTTTGGGGAGGAATTTACTACTGTTGTTCTCTACAGTGAAGCCTCATACAAAAAGCAGAAGAAGGGGTATGAGGCAAGTAAAGCTAAGATATGTGAAAAGCTTGAAGACCTGAAGAAAAGGCTGGGGAGCAACAGGGGAAAAGAGAGGGATAAAAGCAGCGTGGAGAGGGAATTCAATGAGATTATTTACAAGGATTTCAGATCAATATTTGGCCATAAGGTTGGTGAGATACCAGAGGGCAAGAAAAAACCGGGTTTAGAAATATGGGTTGAGAATGAGGTGGAAAAGCTACGCTACGCAGGTTTCGGAAAGACTATTGTCTTTACTGATATGCATTCCTGGCATTCTGAAAAGATAGCAAAGACATACAACCAGAAGTATCTTGTGGAGGATGATTTCAAGCTGCTGAATGATGTACTTCTTGTTCCGGTTGGTCGAATTAATCATCATAAGGATTTCAATATAAGGGCACACATTTTCTTGTGTGTCATTGGAATGATTTTCTATAGATATTTGGCATGGAAGTGTAAATTTCTTGGTTTGAGTCTAAGACGGCTTGTGGAGGAGTTGGATGGAATACATGTTGCTCTCGTGCAGGGGAAGACAGGGGGCAAGGTTGAGTTGGTTGTTGAGGAGATGGATGTAAGACAAGCCAGATTGTTCTCTTTATTGGATTTGGGGAAATTTATGGGAAAGTAGTTAATCGATAGCAAGATAGCAAGATAGTTTATGTTGTGATAGGTCATACATTTATTGGGTTGCTTGATAGTGTTTTACACTACATCTTTGAAAGTCAAGTTTGAGCACAGCGAAAAGTCGAGGCTTAGAAAATCACAAAGTGATTTTCACCCGGATCGCTACCATGCTCACTTACTTTTTTTTTTTCAACTACTGAAGTTTATCAAGCACAGTAATCCTCCTTGTCAGACTGCGGTGCACCCTCTGTATATACACATCAACCACAAAAAAGCCCACAGATACCGCCCACTCCTCAACAGGACATTCAGAGACCACCACTGCCCGTCCGCCCGGACGCAGAACCCTGAATATCTCCTTAAGAGAACGTTTCATAAGAATATCCAGGGACCTGGCCTGAATAAGAGCAGACCTGCCGTAAGGCGGGTCGGTCACCACACAATCGATACAGCCATCCTTCAGTGCCATATTACCTGCATCCTGGAACATGAGGAAATGATCAGGCACATAAAAATCAAGATTCATCCTGGCACCCAGCAGTATCTTCCTCTGTACATCACAACCCACCGTTACCGCACCCATAAGCCCTGCCTCCACCAGTATCCCGCCAGTGCCGCAGTATGGGTCAAGTATCATGCTGCCAGGGCCACAGCGTGCGATATTTACAAGGGAGCGAGCTAGTCTGGGCATAAGGACGCCCGGGTGAAAGAACGGTTTGTTCTGTGGCTTGCGGTCTTCGAATGAACCACGATCAACAGATGCCAGCACACGACCGAAGATACATTTTCCATCAGTCAGTACTGCCCGGTACCGGACGTCGGGATCTACAAGGTCGGCACGATATCCTTTATTGTAGAGCACCCCGCCGATCTTTCGTTCAATATCCTCAGAAGAGATGGGACTTTTACGCTTGATCTTCTTCGCCCTTACTTTATAGGTAAGGGACACAGGTTCATCAAAATCCACATTCTCAACCATGTTCATGATACTAGATAAAGTTGAATCCGAGATGCCCAGCACATTAATAATATGCCAGGTCAGGGCCAGCTGTTTGCTAAGTTTGCTCACCTGATCCATGTCAGCATTTGCATTTACAATTAAATTTAAATTTGCATTACCATTCGCATTTGGGATATCAACAATAAGCACCTGGTCAAATCGAAATATAACAGAAAATTCAATATCTTCGGATTCCAGGGCCCCGATAACTTCAGCTACCGGTATATCGGGATGCTCGCCCGAGAGTTCAAAAGCAACCAGGGTCATAATTCAATCACAGGCTTCAGGTGGCTGCATATTATCCTTCAGTTCTTTGAATATCTCTGCCATTACACCATAATGCATGAACTGTTCATGAAGCCTCTCAGCAGAAACCTTTTTTGCATAGGAATCATCTTCCCAGGGAATGTCCAGGTCATAGTTCACATTTTTTAATAATAACCCACATGCCGGTGCCGGTTCCAGACCCTCTTCGAACTCTTCGGGATGGAGCATGTGTTTAACCCATTCAACTTCACGGGTCTGGTCCCCCACCATACGAAGAGCTGTAACGATCTTACGCACCATATGCCATACGAAACTATCAGCCTTGATATCAAGATTGATTAATCTGCCTTCCAGCCTTATATCGATTCGTTCAACTGTACGCACCGTGGACTTATCCATATCCGGTGTGGCGAAATTGGCAAAGTCGTGGGTACCTCTTAAGAGCTTTGATGCTTTGCGCAAAAGTGAGATATTTAAACATTCACCACAAATGAAATATTTGTATTCCCGGCTTACAGCATGCCGCCTGGGGTCAAAATCATCAGGTACTTCGGCCCTTGACCACACCCAGATAGAAGGCGGTAATTTGCTGTTAATTACCCTGGGTATTGCCAGTTTTGGGTTATTAGTATTAAAAGCGATCAACTGTCCAAGGGCATGGACTCCGGCATCGGTCCGACCGGAACCGGTATATCTGGCACTTTTAGGGTCAGTAATGATTTTCAGTTCTTCAAGTGTTCTGAAAAGTTCTTTTTCAATTGTCGGCACATCAGGCTGAATCTGGTATCCATGATACTCAGTGCCGATATATGCAATCTTTAATGCTATCCTCATAAGTCCCATCTTATTGGAATATGTGCGGCTAAATAATAAAAGTAACTCAATGGTGTGATCAAAGTGATCATTTCCTATTGGCTCCCTTTTTTTGCCGGTAATAATCTACAATCATTACTAATGCTATCATAAACAGGCACCCCGTCAGGAACCATAATCCCAGGTGGGATGTGAAATCCGGATAAAGGGTTGAAACACCCTTTTCAAGGGTGGCTGGTTCAACATACATGGTAGGTATTTGTGATGGTATATCAGTTGCCATTTCAGTTGCTTCAGGTACAGCTTCAGCGATGTTCGTGGCATCTGGTGCAGTTGCATTCGATAGGGTCTTTTGTGCCGAATCATTCACCACATCAATGATTGTATCCTCTGTTCCTCCCGAAACATTGCCTGGAAGATCTATCGAAGAATCTATTGAAGACCCTTCTTCAAAAATTCTTTGGGCATTGCCATCTGGCATCATGCTTTTGGAGGAGGTAAATGTACTTGTCAGCAGTTCAACAAAACCTGATACAAAGACAGCAGTCAGAATGACACCAAGGTATTTTTTCAGTATTTCGGTGATAGAAGCACTACCAAGCTTTTCAGGCACGACAACAATAAGTTTTCGTACAGGTGCATAGACCTTGACCTGCCTACCTTTCTTGCTGTACTTAATACGCTCGATCTTTACCAGTCCCACGTCCACAAGGTTTTCAAGATTATATTTTGTAGTGGTCAGAGGAACATCCAGTTTTTTGGCAATATCGGATGCACTCATGGATTGCCCTGCAAGCAGTTCCATTATCTGCCTGGCCGTGTCATTGCTAATGACCTGGGTTATCTTTTTTGATTCATCACCAAGAGGGAGCACTAGAAGTTTTTCACTGTTATCATTTATTTCATTATCAGCCTTGTTGTTGCTGTTGACTCCAGTGTCACTTGGTACATCTTCCATATATTAACCTATGTGGATTATATTGATATACATACCTATAACTGCGAACTGACCTGCACTTATCGGTCATCTGGTAATGTCTGCATCCTGCTGAAATGCCGGCTGAACTGGCTGCGGCGTTTGATATGCTGGTGTTTGGCAGCACGTTTTACAATACCGATCCAAAACTCATCTTCCATTATGTATCACCTCAGGTATATGGATATACTACAGCAATGATAAACCACATCCAAGAGCACAGCGAAAGTAATCCCTGGAGAATGGTATGGTAGTAAAACCTATTAACAACTCAGGTGTCCCGGGATAATCTTATAGAGAAAGCAATAGAAAAAGTAATATAAAAATTAAAGCAAGAGAAAAAATCAGTTGAATTCGAAAAATAACGGCAAATGAACACCGGTTGAGAAAAAAAATTGATGAGATTTTGAGCAAATTCAATGTTAATAAGTATCTGGATTATCATCCTGGATATGTTGTCATGACCAGCACTAAGAAGGATTGTTCAAATATCCGGAGATGTTATTATTTATCTGATACATTAAATACAAATAGCAGTAAACTAATACGCGAAACTCTTTCAAATACATAATTCCAATAAAACAATGTAAACATCCGCAACAATTAAATGGAATAAGACTATACAGGAAGTACAATTCCATTGCGCACCGATGGTCTAGCGGTTATGACTTGGGCCTTCCAAGCCCACTACCCGGGTTCGAATCCCGGTCGGTGCATTTCACATTAACCAACTTTATTTCTGCCCCACTCCTTTTCAAATCCCACTCCTATCTCGCTCCTTACACTGCAAGCAAAACAAATTCCAATCCGGAGAAGCTTTCCGCATACAATATCTTAAATTACTCGGAAGCAATATTGACGCCATAAATCGTAACTACTGGCTCTATGAAAACCTTTATTAACAAAGTCTTATCATAATTAAATATATGAAATGGGAATTATTAATAATCATTACTCTATCACTGATCATCAGTGGTTGTATCGATAAGGACCTAACTTCAGATGATAGTACCCCAGAGGGACAAATTGAGACCGAACTGATCGATCTATCTGATATCACAGGAGAAAATACCGAATTTATTAAATATTATTCATTAGAGCCACTGAATATCAATGTACAGGTTCCCCAATACCAATTACCGCTATCAGTAGATCAGATATCAAACTATGATGCGTTCTCTGAGAGTATTCCTCTTAGCAATGAGGCTCTGAACCTGCTGGAAAAGAACGGATTTGTTGTAATAAATAATCCATTTGATCCCGTAGAAGATGACATTATCCAGCCATATGATATATTGAAGATTGAAGAAGTACCGGTTTTTATAACAACAGATTCGCTACTGCATCTTTATCACATCCAGTTCGATGAAACGCTGCGCCAGATTGAAGAGAGGGAGTTCTATGATACCATCTGGAAGATCAGTGAAGAACTGTTGGATGAATCAATTACGACCTACCAGAATAGTGATGCAGATGTAAAAGAAGCAGCAAGAAGAAATGTTGCATACTTTTCAGTCGGTCTGAGTCTACTTAAACCGGTTCCCGAACAGCTCTGCCCGAGCCAGTACGAATGGGAATGCACAGATGCTTATTTTAGCAAAGATGATCTGGAGAAGTATAGTTTTGAGGTTCCGTCATATGTAAGAGATGATGTTGAAAAAGAACTTCAATTAATAGATGAGCATTCGGGATTTGTGGAATCACCTATTTTTATTTATAATGAAGATTATTCCCAGTATGTTCCGAGAGGGCACTATACAAGGTCAGAAAAACTAAAGAACTATTTTAAAGCGTTCATGTGGTATGGAAGAATGAGCATGCTGCTTAAAGGCTCTGATGCAATAGCACCGGGAACAACCCGCTTGTCAGATGAAAAAGGTTTTATCTCAGTAGAGGACGCCAGAATTCAGACGATAAGTGCATGCCTGGTAGCATCCGAATTCGGTGAAGATCAATCACTTTTAGATAAATGGGACAGGATATATTCAGTAACTGCCTTTTATGTGGGATTATCTGATGATCTTGGACCGTATGAGTACATTGATTCATTAAATTCGGTTTTTGGAGGGGCATTTGAAACGTCTGATCTAAATGAAGAGAATATAGGAAAAATAAAAGCCCGACTGGCAGAATACAGCTCACCGAAGATATACGGCGGGACAGGAGCATGTGAGATTCCACCTCCTTTTACACCAGAGCAGGCAGACCAGTGTCTGAACAACACCAAGGGATTCAGGATGATGGGGCAGAGATTCATCCCTGACTCATACATGTTCACAAATCTTGTAGGTGTATATACAGATACTTACCAGGGCAACCAGGAGCCGTTCACCCTTGTTATCGATGGTGCCGGAAGACCGGTAAGAGGATTTCCCAGGGGTCTTGATGTCATGGCATTGCTCGGATCAAATCGATCGATTGAACTGCTGGACGAGATGGATGATTCCAATTATCAGAACTATGAGAGCCAGTTCGGGCAACTGAAAGATGAATTTGATTCATTCGATGATGCCCAGTGGAATAAGAACCTGTACTGGTCGTGGTTATTCACGCTCAAACCCCTGCTGGATGATCATGGTGAAGGGTATCCGACATTTATGCAAACAGATGCGTGGAAGGATAAGGAACTGACCACTTCACTGGCTTCATGGACAGAACTGAGACATGATACGATCCTTTATGCCAAACAGAGCTATACTATGGGAGCGACTTCCTATATTCCATCCACTGAAGAAAAACCTGTTGTGGGTTATGTTGAACCTGTTCCTGAATTCTATAACAGACTGCTGGCATTGACACAGATGACAAATAAAGGCTTAGGCGATATGGATGTACTGGATGAATCAGCTAAATACAGACTGGATAATCTTGAAGTGATACTTGGAAGACTTGTTGAGATATCATCAAATGAGCTCGAAAATAAAGAGTTAAGTGAAGATGATTATGAGTTTATAAAGAATTTCGGTGATAGTCTGAATGGTGTGATCGCTGATGTTGAAGATAAGGCAAAGAAGACCACCATCATTGCTGATGTGCATACTGACGGTAATACAGGGCATGTCCTGGAAGAGGGTGTGGGATATGTGGACCTGGTCGTTGTAGCATACCAACTGCCTGATGGAAGGATATTGATGGGTTCGGGTCCGGTTATGAGCTATTATGAGTTCAAGCAGCCTATGGACGATCGGCTTACCGATGAGGCCTGGAGGGTGATGCTGGATACTGGTCCGCCCCTCAGGCCGGAATGGATGTCATATTTTATCGAGGTCTGAGATAAAACTCATTCTAAGTCATGTTATACCGCCGGGTAGCCTGGGGTCGTTGCCGGTCCCAGGCACTCTAAGAACCGGACTTGCGACTTGCACAACATCCGGCTTAAGTCTTTCATAACTTTTTCCGTATCGGGCAGCAGTTTACAATTCAATGACTTTACAGTTTTTGCCTGACTTTAAAAGACCCACTAAAAACCAATAACAAGCAAACCAATTTTTTACTAAATATCCGGAATGTTACGGCACTTGAATCATGGTTAATCTTAATAGTTATACCCTGCAGCTCTGCTGTTGGGTGTTTCATTCCAGATGTATGGATTGTGCCAAATAAAATTCACCGCAGAGGACGCTAAGAGGCGCAGAGTGGTGTTATTTTTCTCTGTGTGCTTCTGCCTCTATGCGGTTTTCTGAATTATCCCAGTAAATAATAAAAAATCTCCTGAAATCTGTATCTAAAAAAATAACTGGAAATTGGTATAGCGCTCAACGTTAGATGTGGACAATATTCAGAGCATGACATTTGCTTTTATTTGAGCTAAATCATGTTCAATTATTGAAATCCTCTCGTCAAAATAATACCTGGAATCATCCTTGGTGGAGCGAATTTCGGATGTTATTTCTATCCTGTTTTGATCGATTTTACCGCCAAGGTTGTCTCCAAATCCATCGATTTTTTGGCTGATATTCGAGTTCATTTCTCTCGAGATTGTCGGAAAAGCCTATTTTTCGAATATTTCAGCTTTACGGTCTAAACTCGACATGGCGCAGCATAATGATTTAGTTGGAACAATAATTTTGAAAGTTTCCATTTAAGCGCTTTTTAGGTACTTTTCCGACAATCTCTCTCTCATATATCTCACAGCAGCGTCCATTCTTTCGTAAGTTCCCGTGGTCAGATCTTCTTCTCTGATAACATCAAATGTTCTATACTCACCAGTTGGCTTTTTATAGACCACGTCAATATTTTTTACGCGTATGGGATATTGAGTAATGTTAATTTTTTCGAGCAATTCTTTAATGCAGTTTTCTTCACCCTCGGAGATAATCTGCACAGTCCCATCATCAAGGTTTTTGACATATCCATTAAGATTGAGATTAAAAGCAATCTCATCAATGAAATCTCTGAAACCTGCTTTCTGAACTCTGCCGTATAGAGTGATCTCTGCATGTTTCTCCATACCAATACAATTTTCTTAAAAGAATATAAATGTTATTCTCTGTTTGGCCTTGGGGCAAAAGTGCTGCCACATAGCGGTAGGTTTTCATGATAAATCTTTCAAAAAAAAGCCGCAACATGTTGAACCCCGAAATTATTTTGTCCAAAAGCCTCCATGTTTGTTTTTAGTCCATCGAAGCTGTCCATTGTAGAAATATCTGACGTAATCAAATCAGTGTAAATCCGTATTATCCGTTCAATCCATGTTCCATGCAGTTCACCCTTTATATCAAATGCCTGCACCCCGGCTTCAGGTACATTGTCAGTAATACCTACATGACATACACCATTTTAAATATAATGGGTATCTGGGACGGATACAGCAGGTAAGATTACCGGATATGGGCCGTTATATCAGGACAGGAACAACCAATTTTCAAGTAGTACTGGTACACCAGCATGGAAGGCGGGCTGCACATCTTTAACGGGAACGGGTTGAAACATTACAGGTTAGTGCATGAATCCCAGGCTATATACCATCACTGTGGGGGATGTATCAAAGACCGTGGATGTCGCAGAACAAGATGTATTGGACGGCGGGACAGTTACTGTTAATCTATAATGATTTTGTTTACAGCTTAACACAACAATATTACATTGTATAGCGCCTTGCAGTCATACGAGACTTTACAGATAGCAATAATATAAGCTTAAGGAAGAACTTCTATTGTTGGGCATGCCTGTCAAGATACACTTCCCCGGAACAACATACAGCCAGAATAAAGCCGCTATTAAGGCATCCTTCCCAAAGACATCTAAATGGGACAGAAAAAGCCGTAAGGGCTGGTTCGGCAAGGACCTGGATATAACAGCCCACCTGGGGTCCGGCGAACCCGGAACACTGTATCTTGAAGGCAAACAGGATTATATTGATCCAGTTGTCAAATCCTGTAAAGATATTGTGGAATCCTGTCAGGTCGAAGTTGTAGATAAAATTCCCGATTTCCAGCCCTTTGAACCCGAAAGGAAGACTAAAGAGAAATATGCAGGAATTGACCTGTCCCCTGAAGCCATGATGAAATCACGCATACTGAACGAGCGGGCCATAATGG
This sequence comes from Methanosarcinales archaeon, assembly GCA_030666885.1. Lineage (GTDB taxonomy): Archaea > Halobacteriota > Methanosarcinia > Methanosarcinales > Methanocomedenaceae > Methanocomedens_A. Next base: position 1,915 of record DAOUWY010000011.1, on the reverse strand, counting down.
AAGCTTGCGGCATGCCAGGGGATTTCATAAGGAAATGGATCGCTATTATTGAAAAAGAATACCAGGATTATAAAGGTAAAAATGATTAGGCTGTGATGTTGCTCAATGCTTGTCTACTTTAATATATCTCCGAGACAACCAAATCAGCCAGGATATGCAGTTCTATTGATATCCAGATGCCCAGCACCACCGTCGCGATGAATTCAACTGGTACCCGGTATACATTAAATCCAGCCAATACCAGGACTGGAATAAGTATAAGGGTAAAATTGGCCAGGATCGTCAAAGGTCCGAAAATAAAATGGTGCGACAGTCCCCTGTGCTTGAACATAACCTTGTAGGGCCACCACAGGAACCTGAATATCCCCCATCTTCCGTAAGGGGAACTGTCTATATCCAGGTCAGGGCTCAGGAAAAAGGTGCCAAATAGGTATGAGATTGAAAAAACCGATATGGTTTGAAAATTCAAAAATTCCATCGGAAATACAATATCAGCCCTTGTAGATAAGGAATAAAGCCCTGAAATGATCATTGCCAATACAGTGATGTTGATGAGATTATGGTTTTTTCCGTCCGGCATCGTTTTTTTTCCATCCGTTAAATACTTGTAACTATTCAGCCCTTCTCAAATTTCGCCCGACTCAATCAGTTTTTCCAGTTATAAGCCTAAAATATCCACTTATACATTATTCCAGAAATGGAACAAATGGTTTTCCATTGAACACAGCTGTAATTGCATCAATAACAGAAAGCTTATTCTTCTTCACAGTAGAGATGTCTCCTCTAATGCAGAAAAAAGAACGTGCGCCCTGAACACTTCTGAAAGTACCTGATATTTTCTGCTGTACTTTCATCATTTTGAGGTCAAACACAATCGTGTGACTGCCTCTATACTATAAATAAATCGTTAATGTGAGATGTTGCTGTAATACATACACTCATCCTTTGAGAATATTGGTATATCGCCATTCTCGCCCAAAATGCCATCAAGTCCCCTGACGATAACGGCGGGAATCCCCTCACCCGCTTCCCCCATGATAAGCTGCGCCGCAGATACCAGGTTATCAGCCGTGGCCTTGCTGGTAATGGTAAGCTCCTTCCCGAACAGGTCTTTTGACCCCCGTGCATCTTCCACAGGATGCAAGCCCGAACAACCCAGGGCAATCCCCACACACCCAAGCCGCATGGGCTGTGTACGGCTGTCACCAACAATAACACCCAGGCGGCAGCTAAAGGCTGTTTCAAGCTGCTTTTTGATACGTTTGGCACTTGATACGGGGTCCTCTGGCAGCAGCACCACACAATCGAGCGGTGCGTTTGAACCATCTATTCCGGCATTGGGCGACAAGTTACCCTTGGTAATAGTAAGTACTGCTCCAGGCACGCCTCCGATGACCTCATCACACTCCCCAAGTATCAATTCCATCTCCCTGGGGTCAACAGCATACTTTAGTCCCAGTTCACGGGCTTTTTTCCCTACCTCGACATCATCAAGGTCAAACAGCCTGCCTTCGGCGGTGGCCACAGCCGATTCGGCCAGCACAATAATATCGTCATCTATGATGGCCATACAGCTTTTCTTAATGGAACTTATGAGCACGCTACCCATATCATCACCTGGCCTGATCAGCGGCGTCTTTATTCCGAATAATTCAAGTTTATCTGGCATGATAATCCATTTTTGTTATTATTGTTCCCATCAATTAAATGCTCACTTGAGCCTCCGCCAAAATCCACACAAAGTCTTTAAAATTCAAAATAACATCTCTAAACTTGTATTAACTGAAAATTTTGTATTTGAGCCCTTGGATTGATAAATTTCTGAGGGCACTTGGTGCCCTGATAAAGTTGTATCCGCTCACTTTAAAAGCCGTCAATGCTGTAATTAAGAGACTTTTTAATTTTTTCTGGAAAT
>DAOUWY010000348.1 GCA_030666885.1 Methanosarcinales archaeon | reverse complement strand
GTAATTCTTGCATGTGTAGCCAAACATGCATGGCATTCCCTCATATTTGAAGGTGTTGCCTTTCTTTCTGGAGATGAAGGGGTGTATGAATGCATTTCAGTATATCGAAGTCCGGGGAGTAAATTATACATTATATACCATCAAAAATAAAACACCAGTAGCGGCAGTATCAATGCACCCATAGCATGGGTCCGCCTCACCTTCAGGTAGGGTGCAAGCATACCCAAAGGAACAGCAGCAACAAACACCACAAGCCCGAACCAGCCAGTGAACACCACTACAAGCAATGTCAGTCCTGCCAGGATCACCATGCACATCCTGCGGTAATTGATCCTGGTCAGCACACCCAATATCCTGTCACCCAGGTATATCGTTATAAAATAGGCAGCGATCGACACCACGACAATTATTATCAAAAAAATGACCAGGATATTGGCATCAAGACTCATCCCGCCCATCACATCAGATACAGCAACCATAGCGCCACTTCGGGTCCTGCCAATCACATACAGGGCAACCAGTCCAAAAATAGCATTTGCCGTATTAACGCCAGATATGGAAACAATGAACTCCCTGGCCGAGTCATCATCCGAGTAGTCCTCCTTTACCCCCAGCCTTGCAAGCACAGTAGCCACTGCCGAAGTGATACCGGGCAGCCATGCCACAAACGAGCCGGCAGCACTGCCAAGAACAGTTCCCCTCAGTATACGCTTTGGGGACAGGATCAGCCTGGAACTTACCTGCATTGGAATGACCGTATCGGTCAGCATACTTATCACCAGCATAGACGCCCCGAACAACCCGCTGAACAGTGGCATGAGTATGGAAGGCTCGCCGATCATGATAAGCGGGTCCATCAATGCCTGGGATTCAAAAGCGAACAAACCCAGAAGACCCGAGCCCAAAAACAGCACTACAGCAAACATCCTGTATTTCATCCTCACCAGTGGCCCCTGTCCCTCGACCACTTCACCACGTTCGGTATAGACCATTACCAGCACAATAGCCAGCAGTATCCAGCCAATGTACCGGTCCACAAACGGATACACACCGGCAAAAAATATTGCCATGGGCAGTATCAGTACCAGTGAGACCACGACAGAGCCTGCACTACCCAGTGCAGATAGCCTGATGGCCTCTAAACCATGCCCGTCCAGCAGCATCTGGTGCCCTGGCAGCACAGCCAGTGATGTATCGGCATCAGGCGCACCCAGGAATACTGACGGTATAATGTCGAGAAAAGTGTGGGTCAATGAATTGGATATGATAATAGCTGCAACACATACCGGGCTAAAACCCAGTTCATCGAGTAAGGGGGAACATGCAGCTAAGATAAAAGAGAACGTGTTGGTGTGAATCCCAGGCACCAGCCCGCTGAATATACCGAGAATAAAACCGATGACAACTGACAGTAGTAGAAAGCTGGTATCCATTGTTACATCTCAGGTTATTCAATTGCCATATCCCAGGTTATTACAATTACCACTGACTTTATTTCAGGCAATTGCCGAGTAATAGACATTTATTAGTGAATATAAATTTTTTGATAAAGCTCCCGATGTCAGGACAGGTGTGATTGAGCCTGGAATGGACCGAATGGGTCTGGAACAATGATTGGAAGAAGTTAAATCATATACCAGAGATATTCAACCAGATGAAAATCGCAGTAACCCGGCTGGAAGAAAAGTCCGGCGGCACCCGTGAACTTTTTTCAAGATATGGTCATGATGCATTACTTGTACCGACAATGAAGACCGAAATTCCTGATAATCCTGCATCACTGGATGAGCTTTGCAGGAAAGTGTCCTCAGGCAAAGTGGATTTTCTTATCTTCTCAAGCACTATGGGTGTCAGGTACTTCTTTGAACAGTGCGGCAATGTTCCGGATACTACCACAATTATAGCAGTTGGTCCCAGGACACAACAAGCCGTCATCGATAAAGGCCTCAACTGTGAAAACATCCCATCATTCTCATCTGACAATTTTGCATC
>DAOUWY010000097.1 GCA_030666885.1 Methanosarcinales archaeon | reverse complement strand
TTTAATTGCTACTTTAAATTTATATAGATGCTATTACCTCACATTCCGCAGGTAAATTCCAAAAGTGAATCTTTTTAATATTACTTCTTCCATTTAATCAGTAAACTGTATCCACTTCAAAAATCAGGACAAAATGAATATTCGGATTATCTAAATCAAGTGCCTTATCAGATTTTCGATTTCAAAATGGAGTCCGTTACCCTTAGATTTGAAGTTGATACAGTAAATTCATCTTAGGGGATGAACTACTGCATGAATATAACAACTACAGCACTATCTCATTTAGGATTAGTTAGCGGATCGTTTGATGAGCTTGGTATTACAGACTTAATAGGCAACATCATACCAAAAAACCGAAATCACAATTTTAGACATAAACTATTAAATCAACCTCATACATTAATCATGCATTGAGGTAAACAATTATGAAAAAAGCAATGATTGAAACCGATAAAGGCAATATTGTACTGGAACTGTTTGAAAATGACGCCCCCAACACAGTGGCGAATTTTGTCAAACTGATAAACAAGGGATACTATAACGGGCTCAAATTCCACAGGGTCATCCCGAATTTCATGATACAGGGCGGCTGTCCCGTAGGTAACGGCACAGGAGGGCCCGGATATACTATAAAATGCGAGATAAATCCAAAAAAACACCTTACAGGCACACTCTCGATGGCCCATGCCGGAAAGGATACAGGCGGCAGCCAGTTCTTTATCACCCACTCGCCCCAGCCCCATCTCGACGGCGTGCATACAGTATTCGGCCAGGTGGTCGAAGGTATGAATGTGGTGAACGCCATACGGCAGGGCGACGTGATGAAACAGGTAAAAGTTATTGAAGAGTAAGCAGGAACTTTCCTGTAAGCTCCCCCCTGTAAGCTGTAAGAGATATTTCACATTAAGAGAGAGTGGATATTATGGTCACACTATGATATCCACTTTGGATATTTTATGTACATATCTATTGCTTTATTTCCTTTTTACGATAAGTTATAGCACAATCTTAATATAGTATTACCCTAATATTAGGACAGCGATATTATGCCTAAATTATCAAAAGACCCAAACGGATATTATAAAATCTCTGTAAGCCCTGAGATTGTAAGACTGTTCGACCTGCAGGAAGGCAAAACATACGACTGGGAAAACATAAATGGCTTCCCTGCATTGAAGGAGCGCAGATAATGGATACTCAAATTGTCCTCAACGATATCATTCATTGTGTTATAGGCAGTTTTTTATAATCATTAATCGTTTGAGTTTAATCGAATGTTTTAAATATGTATAGTTTCAAAGGTTTGCTATACATTGTTAAGCAACTATAGGAGTGACAGACATGCTTGTTGATAACATGCAAACACAAGAGGTACGTGGTGAGGAACAAACAAAAGAAAAAATAATCAATTTACTAGAACGGTCAGAAAAATATATATGGATGTCTTCAGGATTAAATTCGGAGTTTTATAATGACCCAGATGTTAAGACTGCAATGGTAAATGCATTTAAGCAGGTGGAAGACGTAAGAATAATCATTGATGGGGACTATAAAACCAAAAAAGTTGAACTTAGGTGGTTATTTGAAATAGCACAACAGTTTAGAGAAAAAATACGAATTAAGCAGCATCAAAATTTATTACACTGGCTTATAGTTGACGGAAAGCATTTCAGGTTAGAGAGGCCTCACAAGACAGAGATGGTTGGGGTGGATAACTTATTTGTAATTGATGTATTTCAGCCAATTGTTTCAGATATGTTGAATAAGAAGTTTACTAAATGGTGGTTAAAAGCAACATCGATTGAACCATGATAAACGGATCAGAGATTGTTGCCCCTATGCTTGTTAACTTCTCGATCGTGGGTTTTGTAATTTTTATTGGGATAGCAGCATTTATTCCAATGGCATATGATGTATTAACAAGAAATGAGACATTGTCAATAGCAAGAAATTATCCAATTAGGTTAATTGCAAGGCTATCAGAAACACGCAACATACGTTTTTTAATAATTACATCTTTTTTTCTTCTTATCACGGGTTTATTGGGGTTATTGTTTTTATTTTTCGAAGAAGACATACTCCTAGAGATTGCCTTAATGTTAGCAATTTTAATCATATCCTTTTTATTGATCTTTATAATCTACATTTCAGTAGATGCAATCTCCATAAAAAAGGCTGAGTTGGATGATATTGTCGAATACTCTACAAATTTAGATTGAATGACACAAAATATTATTTTAAATTATATACAGAAAGTGTCAAATAATTCAGCTTCATGACTTGCTTTATGGAGTGCAGTCCAGGTATTCGGAAGTATCGAATATTAAGATTATATTATCAATATAGAGGAATAAATATGGAATACGATATCAAGGTACATACATGGTGGGAACACAGGATCAGGAAAATAACCATAAGCTCGGGAGATAATAAACTCGGTATATGGTTTGCACATTTCGGGGAACTTGACCTAGAAGATAAAAAGACCCAGAATATCTTTGCCGGGATCATGCAGGGCATTTTTGGCGAACCTATTGAAACACCTTCTGTTCATTTAAGCGTTGTTAAGAAAAATAAGAAATATTCAAGAAGAGTACACAATACTAAAGAGTTTATGGACAGCTTTAAGCAAGCATTCGGAACATGACAGAGGGATATATGCGAATCTGCATATTGTATTCCGGTGAGTTTGGAAAAAAAGTTGTTGGAAACCTGGTAAATCTCAGTAATTTCTGTACAGCCTGCGGCGATCTGTGTGATAAGTGCCGCGCAGGCAGGATATCTTTTGCAGATATGGTGTATGAGATCCATGAACTTCCATCAGACCTGCCTGATTTTATTGAAGATCCAACAGACCTGTTTCCTGAAATGAGAGATTGTGACCTGATCATTGCTCTGGGCATCCACCCGGACCTGCTGGCTGATATCCCCACACTGGCAGAATCAATAAATGCCAGGGCCGTGATCGTTCCTGTGGAAGAGCCGGGCTGGGCACCACCAGGGCTTCAAAAACAGATACGTGAAAAACTTGAATCCATAGATATAGAATGTGAGTTCCCCAAACCTTTCTGCTCATTAACATTAACAGGTAAGCCTGAGATCGATATGTTCGTAAAGCTCGGGTTTGGTAAACCTGAACTAAGGATACGTTTGAGCGAAGACGGCAGGATATTTACCAGGGTAGAAGTACTAAGAGACGCTCCCTGTGGAAGCACCTGGTTTGTGGCAAGGAAATTAAAGTGGTCGGATACCGCAGATTACAAAGAAACGGTCTCAAGTGCCCATCACTCATATCCATGTACAGCCAGCATGGACAGGGATGTGCAACTGGGAGATACCATACTGCATAAGGGAGGATATATTATTCGGGAAGCTGTGGAGAAAGGACTTCGTTAGGTCATCGTGTCATTAAGTCAGTTATTCCATAATTAATGATCACGGCAGGAGATATCCGCTATGTACTTTCCAGTTCTCCAGGATAATGGTTGGAGATACCTTTTTTACGCCCTCCTGTATTTCAATGTTCTCAGTAATAAACCTGCCAAGTTCTTTACTGTCATTAAGCCATATCTCTGTTATGATCATGTGGTCTCCTGTCGAAGTTGCAACAAATTTCACCTCTGGAAATTCCGTCATTCGCATTGCGACATCCAGAAGATGTGTTGATTCAACATTTATGCCAACCATAGAGATCGAGTTGAAACCAAGTTTTATTGGATCAACAATAACGGTGTATTGAGTTATTACGCCATTTTTTTCAAGTGCCTTGATACGCTTTCGTATAGTTGATTCACTAACATCAAGATTTGATGCAATTTCTGTGAATGGAGTGCGTGCGTTCTCACGCAGCATATCTATTATCTTTAAATCTTTTTTGTCGATCATTATAGTATCATCACGTTGGTTTATGAGGGATATGGGGGATATGTGGAATATAAGGACGAAATTCGCACCATAAAGTTATATATTCGTAATAAATATTAGCATATTGATAAACCTTTAAAAGGTTTGCGTACCAGATACTAATTAAGGAGTTATGGAAATGGCTGATGAAAAGAAAACAGATCTTCCTGAGAAAGGAGCAGTACTGCAAAGAGACAGGGAAACATATGCAATAGCACCTGATACGCCTGCTGGTGTATTACCACCGGAAATTTTGCGAAAGATCGCTGATGTTGCAGAAAAATATAATGCGGCAGCAATAAAGATCACAAGTGCACAGCGCATAGTGATTGTAGGGCTTAAAGAAGAAGATATTGATAATGCCTGGAAAGACCTTGGGATGAGCCCTGGTGCTGCGATCGGGCTGTGTGTTCGAAGTGTAAAAATATGTCCCGGAACTACATTCTGTAAACAGGGTGTCTCAGATAGTTTGGGCCTGGGAATGGCACTGCATGATGCATACCATGGTATGGATCTGCCAGCTAAGTTCAAGATTGGAGTATCAGGATGTCCGAACTGCTGTGCTGAGTCGTGGGTGAAGGATATTGGGTTCTTTGGGTTCAAGGATGGATTCAAAGTAGTAGTTGGTGGTGAAGCTGGCAAAAAGCCGAGAGTCGGAACAGAACTGACTCATGTTAAATCGATGGATGATGCAATGAAAGTGACGCAGGATATCATTGACTACTATAAGGCGAATGGTAAGCCAAAAGAGCGATTGGGTGAACTCATAGATCGGATCGGGTTTACTGATTTTTCAAAAGGTGTACTTAAATAGTGACCATTAGAAGGTGTGATTGGTTCCGGATATTGACCAATCCATCTCTTTTTTTACTGTAAATGTTTAAAAATATTGAAAGCCATTCTTTACATACAATGAATAATAAATAAGTCATATCAGTAATGAATTGCTAAAAGCTTCCAATAAATTGATCTAAATTGTAAAATGAGTGGAGTTAATACATCAATACCGGGATTGGACGAACTCATTGAAGGTGGGTTTGTAGAAAATGATGTTATATTAATTACCGGAGGTCCGGGCTCTGGCAAAACTACTTTTGGGATTCAGTATCTTATGGGTGGGATCATTGAATATAATGAGCCTGGTATATACATTACTATGGAAGAAACACCTGTCAGGGTAATCAGGAACATGTGGAGATTCGGATGGGATATGGAGCAAATGGTCAGGGAAAATATGTTAAGGATTATCCAGTTAAATCCTATACAATACAAGAATTTTATCAGTCAGGACAAACATCATGCAGCCATCCAGTTAGACCATGAAGGGCATATGCTTGAGAATATGATGGAACAATTAAAAAGTACGATACAAGAAATTAATGCCAAAAGGCTTTTTGTAGACTCTATCACTTCTCTTAAGATCAATCCTGAAGAATCAAGCGTACGTTTTAGGATCATGGAGTTAATTAAAAATCTGGAAAACCTGGACTGCACCACATTGGTATCAAGCGAAATAATTGAGTATGGTGGCAAATTCACTGTTGAAGAGTATCTTTGTGAGGGCGTGATCAGACTCCATGTATTCAGGGTTGGTGGAAATCGGGAACGTGCTATCGAGATTTTAAAAATGAGGGGGATAAAACACGATGAACGTTTGCATCCTTACAGCATTACAAATACCGGTATTGTAGTATATCCTTCAGACATAGTGATTTTTGACGAAGATAATATTACTAATTTTTAAAAAACTAATAGCAGTAAATTATATATATCTTCAAGGAACAATAGTTTATATAGTAAAATGCAGGTGGAAAAATGCTCAACGGTCTTAAGGAAAAATTATCTAAATTTAAAAAAACAGATAATTCTATAGTCCATAAACTTGACAAAATCAAACAATCAGACCAGCATAGCGTTGCTTCTCAAAATACACTTGAAGGCCTGGCTTTAACTTTTGGTTCTTTGTTTGATACCGATAAGATGGCAGAAATGCAAGAAGATATGGTGCAGAAAATTGACGATATAGTGAATTCCAAGAGTGAAACCATTAATGCTAACGCTGAATCTGTAAAGACCCTTGATCATAGATTCAGTAAGATGGACATTTCGATCTCTACTGTAAAAAATAGTCTTGATGAATATTCAGAGCGCTTCAATAAAATGGAAGAAACTATACTGGAATTATTATCTTTATATGAGGTGGTCTCAAATAGTGTAAATCCCTTTGTCGGTGACGAAGATAAAAAATCTGTCAATATGGAACAGATTGAAAACCTTGAAAGACGATTTAATGATATAGAGGGAAATTTTGAACATTTGATAAATAAAATAGATTCGATCAAATCGTCAGGTAATACTGAAGGCCTAAAAGAAATACAGAACGAATTTATTGATAAATTCAAAGAGTTTGAAGATAAACTTAATGAAATTCATTCGAATAATGAATTAAACAATGGATTAAACAATGAAATCCAGACTGAACAGGAAGTTTTATACAATCAGGATTACCAACCACCTGCTCCCGGACAGATTACAATCAAACCGCATTCAGTAGTTATATCAAATAATCTCCCCATGCTGGAAATTATAAATAATAATCCTGAGACTTCAATCGTGCTTTTAAACTGGGTCGAATTTCTAATGGAAAAAGTGGGCCGGAATAACCTGATGGATGTTCTTGATTACTATACTGAAATTGGATGGATCGGGGATAATGTAAGTAGTAAAATTTTATCTTACGCCAGCGGCATAGACTATTATGATGAAAAACCCACATGGAAACTTATGCCCCAGGATCATACAAAATCATTGATGTTCATTGAAAGAATCAGCGGCAGGAAAATAGACCGAACTGCTTTCCATAGAATTGAAAGAGACATCGAAAAAGTGAAGCACCACAGTGAACCCTATTTTGAAATATAATAAAAGGTGTCCGCCCTTAAATAATTGGATAGCCTCTAATTGCTATAATTCTTCATTTTTGATGACTGGATAGTCATAAGAACAAATATGCATATTATTATAAATCCAAAGCCATAAATCATCATTGTTAACAATTGATTGGACTGTTTATATGCAGAAATTGCAAGTGAAGTCCCAATGGTCATCGCTACAGGCACCAGTAAACTCAATGTTGCACAATGTCCGGATACCATTTTTTTTACACCATATTTTTCTTATATAATCTTGTATGTTATTGTTAAGTTATTCCCAAAATGGATCCGGAACTTTTCATTGCCATTTCT
>DAOUWY010000158.1 GCA_030666885.1 Methanosarcinales archaeon | reverse complement strand
CATGTTGGTAATGATATCCAGCATTTCATCCTTTGTGATGAGGCCACTGTAATACGAGTAGAACAGGGTAGTGCCGGAGCGCTCCAGTTTCCTCTTGAATGATGCCCGGGCACTGGATACTTCCTGCCTGGAATAGGGTTCAGTAAAGAACGGCACCAACTCAGGCAGGTTTTCCCCTATCCAGGTCATCTCACTTTGTCCATGTATGTTCTTAAAATCAGCGCACAACCTGGCTATTACCCACTCACGGGCAGTGAAATGAGTGGTCTTTTTCAATAGGCGCGTGACCTCGGAATGGGATTTCTTGTTAATCTTCTTGAATTTTTCGCATTTCAACATAAAAAACCTCCATGGTATAACAACCAATGTATTACATTCTGTGTTACTTCACATGATTTAAATAATGACCAGATAATTTTTCAATTCTGATGAATATCCTTATTCCCATTGACGGGTCTGCAGGTTCAAAAGCAGCAGCAAAGGTAGGTTTAAAGATAGCTAAATCCCATTTTGCAAAAATTATTTTGTTGCATGCAATAAGTGCAACAGGACAAAAAAGAAAAAAATGGATGGAAGAGGGAGCAAAGAAACTCCTGTCTGTCTATGAGGATGCCATGGTACAAGCAGGCATAGATGCTGAGAATATTACTACTATCATAGAAGAGGGAGACCCGGCTGAACAGATAGTGGATACTGCCAAACTAAGAGGTATGGACAGGATCGTAATAGGGACGCACGGTAAGACCGGGCTCAAGAAGCTGACCGGAAGCGTTACCGAAAAGGTGCTGCGCCATTCCAGGGTGTTGGTGCTGGTTGTGCCTCCGAAATATGAGATGGAATGATACAAGACCTGGTCAAGGGATCTGATCTGGCAGGGAAATATAATATGGATGGACCGTATCTGGCTGCTGTTGATATTGGTGGGACAAAGATTACCGTAAGCATTGCGAACATAAGCGGGATACTGGTCAAGGTGTACCGGGCCGTGCAGCTTGAAGGTGACAACCTGGCAGTACCAGGGCAGGTCGATTACCTGATAGAGCATGCCTGCAGGCAGTTGGGTATCGGGAAGGACGACATTTACGCACTCGGGGTCAGCACCTGCGGTCCCTTTGGAATAAGGGATGGCGAACTTGTGCTGGTGGCACCCAACCTCTGTGGCGGGCTTGCAAAGGAGCGTGAGATCATACCAAATGACTGGACTGAGATCCCACTGCAAAGGGAACTGTCCCGGATATACAAAAAAATCCACATCGAGAACGATGGCATATCTGCTGTTACTGCCGAAAGGATGTTCGGTGCCGGGAGGGGTGAGGACAACGTCGTCTATATCACCTGGAGCACAGGTATCGGTAGCGGAGCCTATGTTGATGGAAGACCTATAAAAGGTAAGAACGGAAATGCCCCGCATATCGGCCATATCTACCTGGTAGATAATGGACCCGGGTGCGGTTGCGGGAATTTTGGGGATATGGAAGCCCTGTCTTCTGGTGTGGCTATTGCCAGGGATTACAAGACCAGGGTAACGGCTGTGGATATGACATCCCGGGATGTAACGGCTATGGATATAATGGCAGGGGATATGGCAGCTAAGGATGTGGCGCCCGTGGATGTGACGGCTGAAGGTTTGACGGTTGGGAGCATAACAGCTGAGGCTGTATTCAACCTGTTTCGCAAGGGTGACCCAAAGGCAGAGTCAGTGATCACTAATGCTGCAAGGTATTTCGCAAGGGGGCTGGTTTCCATTAATGCTATCCTGGATACACGGGTGTTTATTATCGGCGGGAGTGTGTTCATGAACAACAGGCATATCCTGCTGCCCATGGTAAAGGAAGAGTTCTGTAAGTCATTCCCGGCCCTGTCAAAGGATGTTGAGTTCAGGCCGTGTGCACTTGACAGCTACCTGGGAGACCTGGCAGCCCTTAGTTTGGTTATGCCTGATGACTGGGTGCGGCAGTGGCAGGAGAAGCGGCCGTGGGAGTATGCCCCTGAGCCGATCGTACTGGATAACAATTTAAAGTTGTGAAATAAGCGTTCATGACATCGGGACACCCATGAGCATGAAAATCTATTTTCAGAGCAAACAGTAATTTCATTTTCTTTCTGAACAGTCTGCACGTTCGCTAAAATCTGCTCATTACTGATGGTTAATTGATTTCCAACGCCGCCGATAGGTGTTATGATGCTCCTGTTATCGATGGTGAAGCTAAAGTCGCCGTGATTCAGTGGCTGACCTTCAAACACTCTCACAATAGCATTGATGGCCTCATGCTGGTATTGCTGGTTCGGGTCAAAATGGAGTTTCATCTACTTTTGTTCCTGTCTTTTAATTATGGCAACAAATATTTCACCATCGGCGTCATTTATAAAATCAATATCCGGGTAGTGCTTTAATGCTCTTCTTATTCCTGTTCCTATCCCCCTGTACGGCAATTCTTTTGTGGCAAACGAGGTGATAATATCGTTTCTGATATTGGAGTTCCCGCTTTTAATATTTTCAATTGTCAGGTTATTGGGTATTCTTCCAGGGCTAATGATTTCGACCCTATCGTCAAAAACAAACAATCTTATTGGCGCATTGATGAAATAATTCCTGTGTATTAGTGCATTTACAATCAATTCTTCTAAAACTATTGGCGGTATTTCCAGATCGCCCAATGTATTGGTGCCTTTGTCTTGCTGCGTGTATTTTAGATTCCTCTTTAGGAAATCCATTGCACCCTCAAATTGCAATTTCAATTTTCCTTTTATATCCACATTATCCCGGTATTTATCTCCCGCAGGGTCATTTCCAACAAAACATACCGCCTTTATGATAAATGCAGATTTGTACTTTTCCGGTTCTTTACTAAACAATAGCAACCCGGCAAGATTTAAATTGCTGTCTTTTGCCAGATTAAGATTATTCAGCAATTGCATCAAAGGAACGTCAGTTTTTTTGACATCTTCCTCATACTGATTCTCATAGAATGTTTTGAAATATTTTAAATCAATATTATTTTCTGTTGTTCCTGTAACGGGAACTTCATCTGCATGAACAAGGTCGGAACTTTGGAATAACCTTCTTAATTCCTCTCTGGAAGTAACCCGTCTTTTGTCTGAACCACTTTTTACCCATACTACGCCATTATTATCCATATACGGTTTGTCGGTTCCTTCTGTAATATGGACTATCATTAAAAGGTTATCACCGACTTTTATATTCTCAGTAATGGGATTGATAGGATTTTTCACATTGTTTGTTGCTGTATTGCTAACCAGTGCGTTAAGACGTTTAATGTCATCGATTGATAAACCAACAGGCTTTCCATTATCATCTGCGCCGATGATAATCATGCCACCTTTGGTGTTAGCAATGGCAACCATTTCTCCGGCAAGGGATACAGCATTGGTAATATTTTCTTTAAATTGATGCTGGCTGTCTTCGCCTCTTTCCAATATCTCTATTAATTCTAATGCTTCCATAGTTCATAAATTCCTTTGCGTTTATCGAATGCTTCTTCGCCACCTTCCATAATGTCTACTATATCATTTCTGATGCTGATTTTATCAATACTGCCTTGATTCGTTTGTATTTTTTCCGACACATATCGGCAACTAATTATCTGTTCGCAATCTCCTAAAACCGGAATATTCGGATTGTGAGTGGCAAAGATGAATTGGGTATCGTTTTTCAGATTTTTCAGCGCTTTTATTACATCGTCATAAATAGTCTGGTTGTCCAAATCATCTTCGGGTTGGTCAATAATAATAAGGTGGCTATCCTTTAGCGTTAAGAGGAATATTATCAATGCCGAAGCTCTCTGGCCTAATGAATGTTCGTTAAGCGGTCTGCCCCTGTAAATGATTTCAAATTGATCGGGCACTCTGAAGGTTAAAAACGCCGCAAGGTTTGAATTAAAATATTCCTGGAAAGATAATAGTTGGCTGCCACCGGAAAGCGCATCTTTCAGCTTACTTTCCTTTTTTTCAAGGTCGTTGTTCACTTCAATTAAATCATTGTATTCATCTACGATTGTTTTAATATTGTTGCTTCTAAGCCCACTACCTTTTAGGTTGTTTTTCAAGTATGATTTGAAAAAACTTTTGTTGCCTTTAAAAGCCACATTGATTTTTATAGATTCCTGCTCTTTGTTTATCCTGTCTATTTCATCTTTAATTATTTCAAACTCCTTGTGCCAGAGTTGTTGGAGTTCGGTTAACGCTTTTTCCAATCGGGTTTTAGAGGTTGCTTTTTTCTTAGCCAATTTTTCAATTTCTTTTAGTTTTGCATTGGTGAGGTCAAGGTCTTTAGTGAATTTTACATAGTCGTCCGGCTGGATATTTGGCAGTTTTATTTCGCGTTTTATTTCAGCAAATTTTTCATTCAGTTCCTCATATCTCTTCCGGAATTCATCTTCTATGCGCTGGAAGGTTTTATGTTCCGCAATCAGCTCTTTGCTAATATCTTCTATTTGACCAAACAGGTTTTGGAATAATTCAAAGGATTCGTAGAGCTTTTTGAATAATTGTTGATTGTCTTCAGATTCATATTTGGTAAACGTTTCAAAACTTTCGTTATATTCGTCTATAAGTTCATCAACGCTTGCTAAAACATTTTCCTCAAACTCCCTCATCCGTTTGATATGGTTAGCATCCTTATTGAACCCAATTTGCTCTTCTAGTTTTGTATCAATTTTATAAACTTTGAATTTCTGCAAGTTGTTCTCTAACTCAGCTTTTTTAGCCTCTATATCCGGCTTCATGTCTAAGTTTATATCAATCTTCTTTATTTCAGAGAGTATGGAATAAATCTCCTGACTTTTGTTATCAATCAATCTTTTTTGTTCTGTAATTCGTTCGCCTATCAGGTTGTTCATGAGGTCTTCTGTTGACAGGGAAGTACCGATTTTGGAAAGGTCTTTCTGTCCGAAATAAACTGGCTTAGCTACGATTGCACTGGCTTTTAAACCGTACTGCATTTCTTCCCCTTTATATATTGTAGTACTTTCTCCCAATATTTTTTCTGCACGGTATTCATTCCCCTGGTTGTCCACAATCTCCATCACCATCTTGCCGCCACTTCCAATAGTGCTGTTAACCAGTTTTGTTTTGTATTCCCAATCAAGATTATTCTCTTCTTTAATATTTATATCCAAAAAATATCTAATTGATTCAAGAATGGAAGATTTACCGCTGCCCCTGATTCCAATAAGGTTATTCAT
>DAOUWY010000017.1 GCA_030666885.1 Methanosarcinales archaeon | reverse complement strand
GAAATTATAGATAAAGATAAGGAATAATGATCAGATCACGAACTCCATACCGTCTACACCCAGCGGCCATTCTTTGACGGCCTCATTATGGGGTGGGAATATGTGGCTTATATGGGTGAACACCACTTTTTTAGCACAGAGTCGTCTGGCAAGTCCGGCGGCTTGCTCAGCGTTTAAGTGTTTGACAAGGTTGATACCAGGGGGAACGATGGCATCTATTATCATCAGGTCAGCATCCCGCATAATATCCTGGCTGGTCTCAGGTATATCCTCGTTGGTATCCCCGGTTATCACTA
Source organism: Methanosarcinales archaeon (assembly GCA_030666885.1). GTDB lineage: Archaea > Halobacteriota > Methanosarcinia > Methanosarcinales > Methanocomedenaceae > Methanocomedens_A. Next base: position 15,681 of record DAOUWY010000017.1, on the reverse strand, counting down.
CTTTCCTGTCACCCTGCCGGATCATAACACCCACCGATTCCTTTAATGGCGGGTGATTGACCGGAAACAGGATGAACTCAAGACCAATTAATTCGAAGGGTTCCAGGGGCATTACCTCATTTTTCACAGGTTTCAGGAATCCCAGGTATTGCAGGATATAATTCAAGGTATCTTTTTGCCCGTATACAGGGACATGATTCTGTACACGGTGAAAATCACCAAAACCCGCATAATGGTCATAGTGTGCATGGGTCCAGATAACGGCATCAACATGATCCAGTCCGTGGGATATCATCTGGCATCTCAGGTCAGGGCTGGTATCTACCAGCACCAACCCCAAAGGTCCCTCCACTAATACCGAGAACCTGAGTCTCTGGCTGGGACCGCCATCAAGTGCGTCCTGGCAGGTAGGGCAGTGACATCCGATCTTAGGTGTACCAATGGCATCCCCTGTGCCCAGCAATGTGACTTTCATAATTCTTCTTCAGCTATGTATTTCAATGAAGTCCTCTTGTTGAACTCACCTACTGCCCGTATCAGGTCGTCCTGATCCAATGCCATACGGTCGGTCATTAGTGCGTTCAGGACACTTTCCCTTATCACCAATTTCAGGTCAGAACCTGAATAACCATCTGTTATTGCCGATATCTCCTCAGTATCGAACTGGCCCTCGATCTCACTAACAATAATATCCAGGATCTCCCGGCGCATCTCCTTATCTGGCAAGGGGAAATCTAAAATATCATCAAACCGTCTCCATGCGGCACTGTCCAGGAGCTGTGGATGGTTAGTGGCACCAATTAGCAGGACGTCATGCTTTACCAGGCTGATCTCGTCAATGGCTTTGAGCAGGGAGTTCACAGCCCGTTTCAGGGCTGCGTTTTCGTCAGATGAGCGGGTTTTGGCCATGAAATCAAACTCATCAATGAACAGGATACACGGGCTCATCCTTTTTGCCAGGTCGAACACGCGGTCGATGTTCTTTGCAGTCTCGCCCAGGTACTGGTCAGTGATCATGGATAGCTGGACCTCCAAAAATGGCAGTTTCAATTTAGCTGACATGGCCCTGGCAGTAGAGGTCTTGCCAGTGCCTGGTGGGCCCACGAATAACAGTTTTCCTACCTCTATAAGACCTATCCTTTTCAGGTAGTCCTTGAACTGTATGGCCTTGACCATCTTTTCCACTTCATCCTTCTGGTCCTGGTTAAGTACCAGCTTATCAAGGGTCTGATCGATCTCCTCCGGCACAGTTATATGTACCAGTTTAAGCAGGTTTTCAGCATTCTTTTCAGTGCTGATCTGCGTTATAAGTGAATCTACCCACTGCCGGCTGACCTCTTTTGGTTCATTTTGTCCAATTGCTGCTTCATAACTTACATCAAGGGAATCATAATTTTCATAAAAATGTGCAAGCACCGGATTGTTCTTGATATATTCCACTCCATGCTCATGTCTGGCCAGCCATTTGACACCGATATCAAAAACGGTAGGTCTTATTTTCTGCCCGAACTCTTCATATTCCATAAATGGTAATGAACTTGCAATCTCCTTTGGGTCATGAATGTCAAGAATTTCTTCCAGGTCCCTGGCAGTGACATTCATAGGCCTTAGTACTGTTTTTTCTTTGATATTCCAGTAGTGTTTCCTGAGTTCAGAGGGGAGGTCGTCTGCTTTCAAATCGTTTGTCCGGTTATATATCTCGGCTGTCAGGACCAGCGCGGTCGTTTCCAATTTTTTATCATGCATCAAGCATCAAATCCAAATTATAAAGTAAAAACACTATAAGGGTTGTATTGAAGTAAATAATTTTCTAATAATTTCCGGATGAGTTTAATAAATGCGTTTATACTTTCCTATATGTAAAGAAAAAAAGGAAAAAACAGGACAACTATAAATTACAACCTTTATCCAGTAATATCACTGAAGTGTTGTCCCTGCAATGTGGTATTGGTATATGAATGCTAAATAAATATAATCTATAAAATTACAATAAATATTTATTAGTTGGTTGTTTTTTTTATTGTTTTATCTCATATTCCGCTTTTTCTGCAAGCTGGTTCATTCGTGCAGACGTCCTTCCAGTACCTGAAAATTCGTCATCTGAAATCACACTTGCAATTTCGCCACCTAAAATAAAAATGGCATGCTTGTGTTCAGCTTTACTCCTATGAACATGAACTGGACTTATACCTAGGTTATCATAAATACTAAAACCATTGTCCGATCCATTTTCTTCAAAGTACTTTTTCATCTGCGTCATTAGAGTGTGAAGCTGGATTAGTTCTTCTTTGTGCATTTATTCCCATCCTCCAATGTTATTGACAGTTAATGTGGTCTACGCGTATCTTCCACATTCTTTTTAATTCTTGTACTGACCAGTACAAAAAGGGTTTTGTAGGAATGTGACTTCCTATCAATCTACCTTAAAGTTTTCTAAATAATTTTCACGATTAATTTGAAAAATCAACGAAACGCAAGGTTAAAACATATTGCTTGCTATTAACTTTAATAGATGCCATATGCAGTATATGACCGGGATGCATTTGTGACACGTACTGGTCTGGGCCCTGATATGAATGTGCTAAACATTGGCCAGGATCATATTATGGCAGGCCAGGTTGCAAGAAGTGTTGAAACAGCCGTAGCTGTTGCTGTTTTGGATAAATGGCAGGCTCAGGGCATACGCAGTACATCAACAAACAAAGTGGCTCCGGTTGTCACAAAATACAGCCATCTGCCCTTCAAGGGCAATTGCTTTGATATTATCTTCTCATACCATGCTGTGAACTACATTCAGCCAGGTGTGGTCCCCGGACTACTTAGAGAGGCAAATCGAACATTAAAAGAGAACGGCAGGTTTGCATCAATGGTCTGGTCGCAAAAACCCACCAATAAGGCCCAGTCATCACATTTGATGCTGCTTGGGATTCTTGAGAAGATGGGAATATTGTATTTACACAAATTTGATGAGATATCCAGGTGGCTGGAAGGAGCAAGGTTTGAAGAAATAACTATGGAGCTTGTGAGCCGGAATATAACGGTTCCTGATAACTGGGTACGTACACATTTGAAATGGCCGGAAAGTGGTATGGACAAATATTCGGGAAAAAAGGTAACAGTCCCTCCGGATATTGACAAAGCAATTGAGGATTATAAAACACATGTAAAGGAATACGGTGAGGAATTACTGCCCTCAATACAGTTTACGGCCCGGCGCAGTAAAGTGCTCTCAAGTATTGATATTTTATAACACTGCACCTGCTGCATGTCTTATTGTAAAGCCACGATTTATGGGGCACTAGAATACAACTGTTGGAAAAATTGTTGACGATGGGATTATTTCAGGAAAATATAATAAGATTAATAATTAATAATCAATAATGCAGTTAAATACATTGTAAAACAGGTGGTAAATAATATGGAATATTCTGAAATGTCAAAAAAATTAGTAGACATCCTTAAGTTAAATGGAAAACCAGTAGCAGTTTCGCTTTTAACAAGAAAAGAAGACGTTCCTGAAGGAATGGAAGAAATTGACGAACCGGTTAGATATTGTCAAATGTTGCAAAATGCCAGGTTTAATGATACAATAACATTAGCAGCCGAAGAACAGCATTCATGTAAAGGAGGCGCGGCTGCCATTGGATTGAGAGACTATCCTGAAAATATCTCAAGCGGAGCACTCTATTATAATAAACTTGGTAAAGAAATATCCCTCGGCATTGCCAAGCGAGTAGTAGATAATATGCCCAGGCCTACACCAGGGTCAATAGTCAACACAATAGTTGCCCCGCTTGATAACACTCCGACACAACCAGATGTTATCGTGGTTATGGCAAATGTGCTAGCTGCAAGACGGATCGTTCATGCAGTGATCTATAGACATGGCGGACGGGTGAACTCAAACTTTGCAGGTATCCAATCAACATGTGCTGATGCTACAGGTTCGCCTTATACAACCGGCGAATTAAATGTCTCCATTGGTTGTGACGGAGCTGCTAAGAATGCAGGTCTTAAGGATGATGAACTGGTAGTCGGAATCCCTGCAGAACTTTTAGAAGATATTGTAAACATTTTAGATTCCAAGGCCCAGGATTGGGATGACTGGATGCGCCAATAACCCTGCAAAGAAATCAGTATATTAATTCCCGGATTGTTTGAAAACTGAACAATCTCGACATGCTTAATACGAGATTGTCAGTAAACCTCCTATTCGAAGAATTTCAGAAATCTTACATACATGACTGATAACTATATTCCACTACACCTGTACCACGCCAACCAGTGCGACCCAAAGAAATGTACAGGTAAAAAACTGGCCCGGTTCGAACTTGCCCGCCTGCACAAGACACCCCACAAGCTGCCATCAGGTGCCATATTCCTAAACCCAATGGCGCAGCAGGCACTTTCCCCGACAGACAATTATAACCGGGGCATTATTGTATTAGATTGCTCATGGGAGGAAGTGGAGCGAATCTTTCCCATGCTGAAAAGGCTGCGCCTTGAACACAGGGCACTGCCGTACCTGCTGGCTGCTAACCCGGTTAACTTTGGGAAACCCTTCAAATTAGGAACCGTGGAGGCTTTTGCAGCAGCACTTTATATACTTGATCATAAGATCCAGGCAGAAAATATCCTCAACAAGTTCAAATGGGGACATACATTCCTTGAATTAAACCGAGAACCACTGGACGCTTACTCAAAGGCCAGAAACAGTAAAGAAGTAGTAAATATCCAGTACGAATTTATGTGATCACAATACTCTTGTTGTGGTTTCCAGTTCAATGCCCCTTTGAGTGATGTCAAAACTGATGGATCTGTTTGGTACGATCATGCCTCGCATCTTTCTAATAACAAGACCACGTTCGATCTGTGACCCCCTGTCCTTAACATAGAATTCAATCATACCATCTGTCAGGTATTTGACCGTATTTAAAGTAATATCATCATGCAGTCCCGCCCCAATCACTATCAGGTGTATGCCACCAGTGATCTTACCGATGGAAGACATAAGTTCAATGACTTCGATCACACTATTCAGACCATATGCCCTGAGGAAATAAGAAATAGAGTCGATGACCCCTCTGTATCCGGACTCGTGATTCTGGCTGACAGTGGTCTTTAACTGATTAAGCGGATCGAATCCAGCTTTAAGGAACTCTTTTGCAGATATCCTGTTTCGCAATTTCGGAGGTAGGATATTGATAAATCTTGGTGTATATGCATCAATGAATTTGACCATTTGCGTTTCTTCATATTTGCTAATATCCCACCCTAAATATTTTATATCAGCTTTAACCTCTGCAATTGAACAATCAGAAGAAAAATAAAAGGCAGTCTCACCACTATTTAGTCCACCATACAAGAATTGCTTTGTGAAAATCTCAGCCCCGGCCCCGGATTCGGCAATTAACAGAAGTGTTGTCCCGGGAGGTATTCCTCCACCTAACTGCACATCCAATCCCATTATTCCAGTGGTTACAAGTTGATTATCTAACGAGTCAAAACTAAAATCCATGGTGACACTCTCATTCAATATTTAATGATATGATATAATAAATCGATATGGTATTATAATCTTTATAATCTACATGTCTTTATAATCTTCATCTACATGTATAAAATTATGTTACATTAATATTTCTGGATTGTAAAATCAAAGACCATATGCCAGCTTAGGCGCTATAATCATAAATATCAGTGAGGCCAGCATGAGTATTGCAAAGCCTGTAGCAACATTTCCTGCAACCAAACCCATACGTTCTTCATTACCGAACAACCGTGCCAGAATGGAATGGAGAGTATCCCTGAACACATGCCCCCCGTCAAGGGGCAGCATGGGCAGGCAGTTGAACAATCCCACATAAAAATTCATCCATCCTATCCAGAGTAGGGAATTAGCAAGCCAGAATACACCCACACCCAGTGGTACGGCCCACCCGATAGGTTCATAGAACATATAGATAGAGGTATTGAAACCTGCAAAACTTCCTATGAAGGGATTAGGGAAAGGCAATACCAGTAATATGACCCAGCCAACTACGCCTGTCATCATATATGGTATCATCTGCAGGAAATGCAGTAGTTCCCTTGCAGGGTATTCCCCGACAGAGATCCCGATGGACCTTGATGCAAAGAAAGTCGAAAAACCACTGACACCTATAAATCCCTTTTCTCCACCTGATGGGTTACTGGCCAGGGTAATAGAATAATTGATCTCTTCATTGGCAACAAGGGTGTGAATTATTATTTCCTGGCCTGGTGTGGTGTTTGCCATAAAATCAAAGAAATCCCGGGTGTCATATATTGGCACATCATCGATACTTGTAATTAATGTGCCCCCTACAAGTCCGGCTTTTTCAGCAGGCATCCCGGAAACAATCTCAGTGAATTTCACTCCGCTTATGATACCATTTTTCTTCATATCAGGCATCAGCAGCACTTCACTGGTCTTGCCATCTTTTTTGATCCCCAGCTTGATGACTTCATCAATAGGAAGTGTGGTAATATGCATGTGGAAAGCCGATCCGTTCTCGATTTTTTTATCGTTTATGTGGGTTATCACGGTCATCCCAGTCAATCCGATATCATCGGCAGGTGATCCGGGAACCACATCAGTGATCATGACATTGGACACTGGTGCAATGCTACCTATCACAATGAAAAATAGTACGAACGCCACAAATGCAGTAACAAAATTTGCCATTACACCGGCCGTCAGTATCCTGATCCTTTGTCTACGTGTGGCAGTCTTTTTTTCTGGTATTACTTCATTTTCGCTCCCATCATGCTTATCCCTTATCCCAAACAGTTGTTCTTCATCTGGTTCTGCAAATCCCCCGATTGGTATCAGTACAAGGATGAGCCCCATTGACTTGACCCTGATATCCTCGGCCTTGCTCATAATGGCATGGGAGAATTCATGGACCACCAGGGTAATGATCAATCCGATAATGCCCCATACAAACGGAATAAACTTATTTATGCCCGGAATAAGGAATATGTTCCTGAGTTCATGTAACTCACCGGGGGCTTGCATGGTCTTGTCATATAACGAGGTCACCATGATAATATCAGAAAAAATGATCAAAGCGAACATCAAAAACATTCCGAATAACATAAGTGGAATGCCTGCATCTCCAAATAACCTCCAGAAACCTTTTGCGCTGGCAACCTTGTCAAGGAACTTCTGTCCCTTTGTAGTCCGTATCATTAATAGCGGGCCATGGTTGCTGATATTGAACCGTTCAAGTATCCCGTACTTCTTCATGATCAGGATGGATTGCCAGTATACTGCAAATATCAGCAGGATCTTCCAATAAGATTCAATAAATGATAAAAAGGGGTTTACCTCGTTCAAATAAACGGCTCTCCATATTAGATATTATTATTAATCATAAGTTTTTTAAACTTAAATATACAGTTTAAGATGGGATTATCATGTTCTCTATAGTATATATCACCACTGGCAGTATGGAAGAGGCAAAACTGATCGCAAGGAGGCTTGTGAAGGAAAAGCTTGTCGCTTGTGTAAATATGTTTCCGGTTACATCTATCTACAGGTGGGACGGTGTACGGGAGGATAACGAGGTGGCTATGATCATCAAGACCACATATGAACAGCTTGAGAACATTGAGATCATGGTTAAGGAAATGCACAGTTATACTGTTCCGTGTATAATTTCATTCAGCATTGACGGAGGTTCAAGGGATTACCTTGACTGGATCGATGATTGTGTGCTGCCGGTTAGAAGAATAAGAAAGGATGATATCCCAAAGGATATTATTTCAACCTGAAGTTCATAGTTCAATTCCAGGCATCTATCTTTTGGATCTGATCATCATATACCTGAAAGCATTTTTTATGCCTATTTCCATTAGCAGTGTAACATTTAATAAAAATCCATTTAACAAAAGTTTTTTATAGAACTACAAACACTCAGTAGCACCTAATCTATTTAGGAGGTTAATCAGATTATGGCAGCACAATTAGGTGGACAGCCGATATTTATATTAAGAGAAGGAACTGAGCGTTCCAAGGGCAGGGAAGCCCAGAACAATAACATTATGGCAGCTAAGGCAGTAGCCAATGCCGTGAGAACTACTCTCGGTCCGAAGGGCATGGATAAAATGCTTGTGGACGGCCTGGGAGATGTGGTAATTACTAATGATGGTGTTACGATCCTAAGAGAGATGGATATAGAGCATCCTGCAGCTAAGATGGTCGTAGAAGTAGCCAAGACCCAGGACGATGAAGTGGGCGACGGCACCACGACTGCCGCTGTACTGTCAGGAGAACTCCTTAAGGTGGCAGAGGACTTGCTGGACCAGGATGTACATCCCACTATTATTGCCAGTGGATACAGGCTTGCAGCAGATAATGCATCAGAAATTCTGAAAACCATTGAGAGAACAGTAACAGAGGACGATGAAGACCTACTCTTGAAAATCTCTGAAACTGCGATGACGGGCAAAGGCGCTGAGAGTTCCAAGGATAAATTGTCAAAACTTGTGGTAAAGGCAGTAAAATCCGTTGTCGAGGTAGAGAGTGGCAAGAAAGTAGTTGATATTGATAACATCAAGATCGAGAAAAAGGTCGGCGGCAGCATTGAGGATTCTGAACTGATCGAGGGCATGGTCATTGATAAAGAGCGCGTGCATCCTAATATGCCTAAAGTGGTGAAAGATGTAAAGATAGCCATGATCAGTGAACCTGTGGAGTTCAAGAAGACCGAGGTGGATGCAGAGATCAATATCACATCTCCTGACCAGCTCCAGTTATTCCTGGACCAGGAAGAAAAAATGCTTAAGAACATGGTGGATAATATCATTAATTCCGGCGCCAACGTAGTGGTCTGCCAGAAAGGTATTGATGATATGGCACAGCATTATATGTCCAAGGCAGGAATCCTGGCAGTCAGGCGTGTCAAAAAGAGTGACATGGAGAAATTATCCCGGGCATCAGGCGGTGCTATGGTCACTAATATTGACGAGATCTCTGAATCAGACCTGGGACATGCAGGACTGGCAGAAGAGAAGAAGATCGGTGGTGATAGTATGCTTTTCATCACTGGCTGCAAAAACCCCAAGGCTGTAAGCATTATCATCCGCGGCGGTACAGAACATGTTGTGGACAGTCTGGAACGCGCACTTGAAGATGCACTGCGTGTGGTCGGTGTTGTCATCGAAGATGAGAAACTGGTAGCAGGCGGCGGCAGTCCCGAAGTGGAACTGTCTCTTAGGCTAAGTGAGTATGCTGCCACATTAAAAGGCAGGGAACAACTGGCAGTAACTAAATTCGCAAACGCACTGGAAGTCATCCCCCGTACTCTTGCAGAAAATGCAGGACTGGACCCCATCGACATGATGGTGGAACTAAAGTCCCAGCATGAAAAAGGTAACAAGAACGCAGGTCTGGACGTATATACCGGTGATGTCATCAACATGATGGACAAGGGTGTTGTTGAACCTTTAAGGGTAAAGACCCAGGCTATAAACAGCGCTACCGAGTCGGCGGTAATGATACTGAGGATCGATGATGTCATTGCATCTACTGGCGGCGGAGAAGGCGAGATGCCACCGGAGATGATGGGCGGCGGTATGCCACCTGGCGGTATGCCTCCAGGTATGGGCGGAATGCCCCCTATGATGTAAGTGTAAATGTATAATAAAACGTACCCTGTGGGGTACGTTTAATTCTTTCTTTTGTTGATGGGAATATCAACTAAATTCCGCCCAGGATTTTTGATTTTTTCAATGTATAGAATAGGAAAGTAAATACTTTCCTGCAGGCTTAGAAAATGCGAGTGTTAGCGAACATTTTCTTGATTATCATGCCCGGTCACATCATTAAAAAAGTTCATCAGTGAGAATTTTATTTTATCCAGTTCCACATCTATGATCTCCTCACGCTCTTCCTGCGGAAAAACATTAAATACCGAATATTTTTTCCACTGCCGTGGTGATGTAGTAGTGAACCTGCCGTCCAGCAGTATCCGCACCCCATGGTCAGTCGGGGATCGAATGACCCGACCCATTGCCTGCCTGATCTTACGTATGGCAGGTACCTGGATTGCATAATCCCAGCCGTGTCCGGCAAATTCATGCTCATAAGCAGATTCAATGGCCCGCATACGATCGTTCAGGGCAGGATATCCCACCCCTACGATCACGACGGTCCTGCCACGCCCCTCTTTGTAATCCACACCTTCGGTCAGTGTACCCCACAGGTAGGAAAATATCACTGCTTTATGACCGGATTCACCGATTAGGAAAAACTCTTCTCTTATCTCCCGGGAAGATGTACCGACCTCGTCCAGGTATACAGGTATATCGGTGATGATGCGGTCCTTATACATCAGGGCTTCGTGATAACTCTGGAAGAACACCAGTATATTCCCCCTGCTGCAGCGGATGATATCGTTAAGTGCATGGGTTACCTGTTCGACTATTATGGGATCGTCCCTGTTCCTGGCAAACAGGGGCGGTATATTAGCGGCAATGGTAAGCCTGTTATCTTCAGGGAATGTAAGGCCGAATGCTATTTCCTCCACCTGGCTGTTAATGGCAAGTGAAGCACCCATTACAGGAAAAGGCTGGAGGGTAGCAGACATAAGGATAGAAGAGTATAATGAACTAAACAGCGGTGCTGTAATGTTTCGCGGGATACACGAAACAAGTTCTATCCTGCCTTCCATTTCGCCGTCTTGCATTCTCAGGTTGAGTATTGGATAATAAATCGGGTCAGCAGCATGTTCAAGGTAGAACCTGGCAAACTCGGCACTGCGCAGCAGCTGGGACCTTTTGCGCCTTGTCGCATGTCCGCTTTTGTACTGTTCTTTATAAAATTCATCAAGGAACTGCCCCAGTTCAACTGCTTCTTCAAGCAGGTCACCCAGATCGGTTATCCCTGCCTCTTCCACTTGTTCCAGTAAATGATGCAGGAAATAGTCGTTCCTGTGTTTGGGGTCGCAGATGCTTACATCCTTCCACGTGCCGCCCAGGCGCTCCCGTTCACCGAACTCCAGTCTTGACTCGTATGTATCCTTCAAATGCAGGTGCATGGTCTTGAAGAACACCTCCATATCCCTGATACGGTATGAATCATTCCTGCCCATGGCTTCGTTGGCAGTAACTTCCTCATATGCGTGCTGCATACTGTATTCGGGCAGCATCATAGAAGCGTGGCTCCTGGCAGCAGATTCGATGTTATGGGCCTCATCAAAGATTATTATTACATCCTCCAGCCCCCTGTCTATCCAACCCAGCAGGTTGCTTAAGATGTCAAAGTTCAGGATATGGTGATAGTTACAGATTACCAGATTGGCATGTATCATCTGGCGTTTGACCAGTTCATAACTGCACATTCCTCTTTCATATGCCCATTCGTTCAAGTCCTCTGGTGTGTGTACATCTTCATAGTACCATGCAGAAAAATCTTCTATATCAGATATTGCAACTTTATACAGGTAAGAGCAGTGCCGGTCACGAAGTTCCCTGACACGTTTTTCCATTTCATTGATTTCAGCCATTCCGCTCAGTTCACCGGACATTGTTCTGCCAGATTTTGACACTGCTCTATCCGGGCTCGGTTCTAATTCCTGCTGAAGATCAAGGTGCGATTTCATTTCAGTGATCTCCCGTTCTTTTCCTATCAACTCATAGGTATTTTCCCTGAGCACGCTGCAGGTTTCGTAGTCCTCATCCCTGGGGCACATGTGCTTTTTCCCTTTCAGGATCGCTACTTTAATGTCCTGCTTTTTCTTGATCTCCCTGGATTCTTCAATGAACTGCAGCATCTGCTGGTGGACATTGGTTGCGATGATGACCACTTTGCCCAGTTTTTGTGCTGCGGCCAGGGACGGGACAAGGGCACTTAAGGTCTTTCCGGTCCCGCAGGCACCTTCGAACATTATTATCTTCCGGTCCAGTATTGCTTTGTAAATGGAATCCATTGCCTCTTCCTGGTTAGGGTAACAGGTGGGCTTGGGAAAGAAATTCATGAGGCTGGAAGTCATCAAAGTAACATTCCTATTACCCTTTAAATATGGTTGGTAACCGGACTGGAAAAGTCATACTCATTATAAAAACATATGAAATGATTTATATTCAGGTGAAGCTTATATATAATTGGGGAGGTGTTGAATATTAATTTCCAATGTCAGACATGTGGTTATAAGTACAATTTTTACATAAGTGATATAAACGCCAAATGTATAATTTGTCAGTCTGCCCAGTATAGAATTGAAAATCCAGAAATTGAAATTGAATAGTTTAATTTTGTTTGGCTCATTTGTTTTTTTTCAAACTTTTATAAACCATGAATTTTTTTATTTGAATGGTGCTCGATTTTTTAGTTTAGTATAAAACACATTCGTGATGAGCTATTGAGTTTGGGGTGTGCCTGATCTGAACAAATACAAATATTATATTAATCATCAACAATAACGGTTCAATATGAGTAAAATGGATAAAAAGATATTGATGTTGTGTGTGGCGCTTATGATATTTTCAACCGCAGCTCATGCTCATTCCGAAAGTATTCCTGCAAATATCTGGGAGTTCACCGAAGATTACTATGACGTAATAGGTGAACCGCAACTAACAGCTTCTATTGTGGGAAACCCGGAATACGAAAGTGGTGAGACATCTACGATTTTTATCCAGTTGATGAACGACGGGCTTATATTCGGGTTCGAGACTGATAAGACCCCAAATGGCTCCAATGAAATCAACGATGCCCAGGCAGAGCTTGACCTGGAATCCGATGTCACTACTGCCATTAATATCAGGGGAACCCTGGAAACCGGAGATAGAAATGCATTCAGGATTTTAAGCAGTCTCCAGCAGGCAGGCTCTCTCAGAAACAGTGAAACGTCCCCGCCAATGGAGTTCGACATCGAGATATTTGAGAACGCACCTGCCGGAACATATGACCTCATGCTGAACCTGACTTACCAGTACCAGTATGATGTGAAGGTAGAAGGGTATCCTGAAAAAGAATTCGATTACTGGTACATCACCAAGAACCAGACACTCCTTCTCCGGATAATTGTGAAACCAAGGGCCCGGTTCGAGATCGTGAAGGTCAGCGATGGCCTGGTCTCGGGTGGAGAGGGGATTGTTCATATCACATACAGGAACACAGGGGATGAAGTGGCACAGGATGCTGTGGCCAGGATAAGTGTGGTCGATCCCTTCAGTACTACTGATGACCAGGCATTCCTGGGTACACTGGACCCTGGCGACTCCTATGAAGCACAATATAAAGTAAAAGTAGATAAGGATGCCCTGCCTAAAGTCTATGGTATCAATACCGAAGTAAAATACAGGGATGAGCACGGCGATACACATATCTCGGATGTTATGAAAGCATCTATTGAAGTGCAGGAATCTGTTCCCCTGGGACAGAGGATAGGGTATGCAGGTTATCTGGTGATAATTTTCATAATCCTGGGCGCTGCAGGATACTATTTCTATAAAAAACAGGGGAATTCGGGAAAATGAGATATCGGGAAAACCACAGGTGATCAAATTAACTTCCAGACCCATTGAATCCCTTATAATACAAAAAAAGGAAGAACTCCAGGGTGTTATTGATTATCCGGATGTGAAACTTAGCAGCATTATCAGGGAAATTGGATTCAAGTGTGATTTGTGTGCAAAATGCTGTACGGCAGAATTCAATGACCATGTATTTTTACTGGATACTGATGCCGCCCGGATAAAGCAGATTGCACCGGACGCTCTTATCCCTGCACCGTACTATGAGTTCTGTGACCGGGAGGGGCGGTTCTATGTGTCAGGCTATGCCCTTAAGAGCAGGCCGGATGGTTCATGCATCTTTTTAGAACAGGGACGGTGCAGTATCTACAGCCAGCGCCTTACTATTTGCCGGATATATCCGTATATGCTTCACAGGGAGGCAGATGAAGATGGAAATATGGACTGGCGGCAGATAAGCGGTTTGAACGAGCACGGGTGCTACCATACTGTGGTTGAGGATGGGCAGTGCCGCCAGATTGCAGAGGAAACTAAGGAATATGAGATTGCCTTCCTGGAACAGGAGATCGGTTTTTTGGAAGCAGTAGATGTCCACTTTGGGGAGAACAAACTCAGGCACGTACAGGGAATCTATGATAAACAGATGAGGCATTTCCAAAATGGCGGCGTGATTGAGGTCTTGGTGTATTATGACGGAGGGTTTGATAAAAACCTGATACGGATAAGCGATTATGTATCAGGCAGTGTCTAATTTGTCATCGGTTAAGGCCACAATTTACTTGTAAAACGATGGCGGTTGTAGTCAGCAATACATATTTATTCTAAAACGCTATGGGGAAAGAGTTTAATTTCTTAACATTTCAGACGGGATTGACAGGATACGAGGCAACATTAACATCCTATAAATCCTGTTAAACGGTAACTGGTACTTGATTGTGTATGATGTTGCCGATATAGATTTATTGATTCTCTGGAAATAACATTTTCATTGTCATGGCTGGTCATTGAGGGGCATGGATACTTATGTGGAAAGGCTCAACACATTGAATTCAAATATAATTTTGTTACGAAGTCACATGCGACGAAAAGTTTTTAAAGAATCATGACAAATTACGCATGATAAAAACTCACCAGGTGACGGGAACATACCCAATACAATGTATGGCATTGGTCACCTGGAATACCTATCTTTCAACTTTGCTAGCTATCGTGTCAATAAAAATGGACTCATCGGCAATATCTTGTATTTCATTACTAAAAGATTTTTCGAAACACACCAAAACAATTCTTTTACCCTCTCGTTTTACTTCTTTCAATGCTACGATGTAATCTTGGTCACCGCCAACGATTACAGCAACATCAAAATTATCTTTAAAAGCATGCGTAAGAAGTTCAGTTGTGATCATCACATCGACCCCTTTTTCCATAAAATTTCCATCTCTCTCCACTAAAGGTCGCGTTTCGACATGAAACCCCTGCGCTTTCAATGCATTATGAAATGAACGTTTTGAATCATCGTCAGGTTTGACCCCTTCATAAAAATATGCTCTTATCAAGTCATAATCTTTGGTTAATTCGTCCCGCAGTTTTACATAATCTATCTTATAATCTCTTTTAAAATTTTTACAACCATGAAATACGTTTGCACCGTCTATAAACATCATGGCGCGTTTCATTATTTTAATAGAATTCATTTTAAGCACTTCCTCTACAGTTTTGATATTTTCATTGTGATATTGTTCTTAACTTTGTGAAATTTTAGGTAATCATAGTACAAATTTCTCTGTTCAAATCCACTGTACATAATTCCTTTATTCATTATAAGTTTTTCACCAGCCTTGAATATACTTCGAAATAATCATCGGACCACCTGAAAGCCAATGATTGCTCTATTAAAGGCATCACATCATCTATTTCAACCATCGAAAGTTCTATCTTAAAGTTCCCATGTGTCAAACTGCTATCATCACAGGGTTGTGCGAGATGTTTAGGATCATGTAAATCTGGAGCAGCGCGTATCCAGACAAAGATATGATGCGATCCACTGGCCTTTACTACAATCCAGGCACGAGACCGTCCTTTATTAAATTTAAATGCAACGTGTTGCTTATGGTACTCCACATTAATTCGTGTATCACCAATCTCTTGAACTTTCCGAATTAATTTAGATATCTTTTC
>DAOUWY010000230.1 GCA_030666885.1 Methanosarcinales archaeon | reverse complement strand
GTGTATGACCTCAGATGTCTTGCCATGTACCGGGCCGGATGGTGAATGGATGACCCTTGCCCCGTAGGCCACAGCAATGGCCTGGTGACCCAGGCAAACGCCCAGTGTAGGTATTCCAGGCCCGAATGTTCTGATTATATCAATACAGGTGCCAATATCAGCCGGATTATGCGGATTTCCAGGACCTGGCGAGATCACAATAGCATCAGGCCCGATCATCTCAACTTCGCCAGAGCTGATGGTATTTGGTACCACAACAGTGTCAGGCTCGAAGATTGACACATAATCCACCAGGTTCCACACAAAGGAATCCTTGTTATTCACGAACAGGACCCTCATGCTTTGCCCCCGATAGCTTTCATCATGGCAGCCATTTTCCGCTCGGTCTCATTAAACTCGTATGCAGGGTCCGAATCAGCCACAATGCCGGCCCCGGCCTGGATGTATGCCTTCCCATCCTTCATGATGACAGTACGTATCACAATAGCAAAGTCCGCATTCCCGTCAAGGGAATAGTACCCTACTCCGCCGCCGTAGATACCCCTGGCAGTGGGTTCCATGTCATCGATAATCTCCATAGCCCGTATCTTGGGTGCCCCTGACAGTGTTCCTGCAGGGAATATGGCCCTTGCCGCATCGAACTGGTCACAGTCATTCCGCAGCATTCCGGTAACTGTGCTCTCGATGTGCTGTAGGTGGGAGTACTTCAGTACGCTCATGAAATCCTCAACCTTCACAGTCCCGGGTCCGCTTACCATTCTCACATCATTGCGCCCCAGATCCACCAGCATCACATGCTCTGATCGCTCCTTCTCATCGCCCAGCATCTCCTGCCCCAGCTTTTCGTCCTCTTCGGGCGTGGAGCCCCTGGGGCAGGTTCCTGCAATGGGATTGGTTATTAACTTCCTGTTGTGTACGGTCATCAGGGTCTCGGGACTGGCACCTATAATACTTGTACCATCGAACTCGAACAGGTACATATACGGGCTTGGGTTCACCTCACGCAGCCGCTGGTAAAGTTCCACAGGTGTCTGTTCCAGCTCGATATCATAGCGGCGGGACAGCACCACCTGGAAGATATCACCATCAATGATATGCTGCTTTGCCTTTTTCACAGAATCTTCATATTCCAGCCTGGTCATATTACATGAAGGATCATCAACTGGACATGCATCATCTATTGAGAATTCAACTTTCCCTGCCTCATGTATCAAAGCCAGCATGCTGGCGGCATCCTCAATCGTCCGGTGGTAGATAGATGCGGCATCATCATCTTTCCCGACAAACGGAGTTAACACCACATGTACAGTACCGGTCAGGTGGTCGAAAACAGCGGTTTTGCTTACCAGTACGAACTGGGCATCAGGGAAATCCGATGTATGGGCCTGCGGCCTGTCCAGCCAGCAGTCGTACACCAGGTCATAAGCATTGAACCCGATGGCACCGCCCATGAATGTCTGGCGGTCAAAGGATGTACTGTTCAGGAATACTGCACCACTTGCCGGGAATGCAGAGCGTATAGCATCCAGTGTATCATATCCCTGCCTGAGTTCACCTTCCGGCACCCCGCTATTCCCGTTGGTATCGTTGGTATAACATACCAGTGCAAGGTTCCCTTCCACATGCTGTATCATAGGGGTCTGTGCCGGATATTCCAGTGTTACTCTCCTGTCCTTTACCGTAACCACGGCATCAGGGTCAGAACCCACAAAGGAGAAGCGGGCATGACGCTGTTCCTTTTCCACAGATTCCAGTAGGTACGAATACCTGCTGGCTCCATTGTTTTGTTCCTTCATGGCAATGTATAACTGGAACGGGGTACAGGGTGCAGGAATCATTGCACTTAACTGGATAATGACAGGTCTTTCCCCTGATGCCAGTTCGCAGAATTGTGTCTCTGTCAGGTCAAGCTGTGCGCTATTCATTACGATCTTTGCATTTTTTGCGTTCGTCGAATTCATTGAACTGACCTCGCATTATTGATGAATGTCATTACTTTATCCTCATCCTTTACACCCCCGGTCTCAACTCCCGAAGCCGTATCCACACCATAGGGCCGTACAGTCCTGATGGCATCTGCCACATTACCGGGATTGAGACCCCCGGCCAGTATGACAGGCAGGGATGAGTGTAGAGTAATTTCGGCACTCCTGGCCCAGTCATGGACGGTTCCCGTACCCCCGGTCTTACCGTCTATTTTAGTATCAAGCAAAATTGCATCAGCAATATTGTACAGTCCCTTTATTTCATCCAGAGCATTACCCACATCAGTTCTGCCATCAATATGTATGGTCTTGATGAGCTTCACACCAGTATCCTCCTTGAGGGTTCCGAGGTCTTCCCTTGACATGGAACTGTGCACCTGCACCGCATCAGGCTGGACGAACCTGGCCAGTTCAAGGGCATTTTCAAGGCTATCTGGCATGCAGACCATCACTGTACTCACCAATGGAGGTGTGGAGGCTACCAGTTCCCTGGCGGTTTCCCTGTCTATCTTTCGCGGCGTACTGACCGGCACCTCGGTGATAAAACCCACTGCGTCAGCCCCGTACTTCACAGCCATCATTACAGAATCCGGCCCTTTCATCCCGCATATCTTGACCCTGGGAAAGGGAAAGGGAAAGGACTTGGATTGCTGCATCCGGTCACTGGCTGGTTTTTGCATGGAAATTCACAAGACTCCTTCAATCGATTATATCTTATGAGATATATTATGGGATGTATTTTCCAAGCTGCCCGATGTCGCCTGCTACTCCCACAAAAACTATCAGTTTCTCCAGGGCTGCGCCGCTGTCAATGGTCTGCTGTGCCAGTTCCACACCGTCTTTTATGCCAGATGCCTTACCACCCACAACCAGAGCTGCGGCAGAGTTCATGACCACGATATCCCTCTTTGGTCCTTTTGTCCCCTGTAATATCCTGACAATATCAGCTGCGTTCTCCTGTGGGGTACCGCCCCTGATATCTGCTATTGTTGCCCTGTCGAACCCCAGTTCTTCGGGGGACAGTGAATAGGTCCGGATGTTGCCGCTGTTTAGCTCTGCCACTGTAGTGGTGTCGATATTGGATATCTCATCAAGGCCGCTTCCATGTACCACAAAGGCCCGCCTGGTTCCAAGGATCTTCAGGACATTCGCCATGGTCTCGCATAATGATTCATCAAATACGCCGATAACCTGGGATTTGGCATTGGCGGGGTTTGTCAACGGGCCAAGGATGTTGAACACTGTCCTGATTCCAAGTTCTTTCCTGGGTCCGCCCACACGTTTCATGGACGGATGGAATACAGGGGCCAGCATGAATCCGATGCCTGCTTTTTCGATGGATTCTTCAACCACTTGTGGCGACATGTCTATTTTTACGCCCAGCTCTTTTAATACGTCTGCACTTCCTGATTTTGATGTGATGGAATAGTTACCGTGCTTTGCCACAGGCACTCCGGCTGCAGCGGTAATGATGGCCGAGGCTGTACTGACATTGATGGTGTGGGATGAATCGCCGCCTGTGCCGCATGTATCAACCAGCGTGCCGCTGACTTTTGGGTTGATGGTGTTTGCGGCTTCTTTCATACCCATGGCCATGCCTGCAATCTCTTGTGCTGTTTCGCCTTTCATTTTGAGGGCTGTGAGGAATGCTCCTAT
Organism: Methanosarcinales archaeon; assembly: GCA_030666885.1. GTDB lineage: Archaea > Halobacteriota > Methanosarcinia > Methanosarcinales > Methanocomedenaceae > Methanocomedens_A. The sequence continues at coordinate 311 of DAOUWY010000230.1, read as the reverse complement.
CTGGGCATCGGTGGCATCAGTGAATATACTGTTGATGGCTGATCTTGATTCTTCTGATGTAAGGTCTTCTCCGGCTGTAATTTTCTGGATAAATTCAATCATTAATATCACCTGTAGTTAATGTACAGTAATATACATTATTGTATAGATACGTACAATATATATAAGCGTTATGACATCCAAATAATTATTATATATGTTTTATTCTGATTATCTGGTGCGAAAATAGCCCTTGATCTCAAGTGTGGCTTATATTGGATGAATGACCTGGGAGACTTTTTATTTAGCATGAAAGAACCCAAGGGTACTTT
>DAOUWY010000279.1 GCA_030666885.1 Methanosarcinales archaeon | reverse complement strand
TCATCCTCTTGTGACAACGAACTATATTGCCGATGAAACAATTACACTGGCTAAAAACCGTTTGGGATACAAAGTTGCGGTTAAGATCGGTCAGATGTTATGGGATGAAGATATAGCTACATTAATTCGTATCACCTCATTTGATGAAAATAATGCATGGAAAATATTCACAAAGTATCAGGATAAAAGATTCAGTTTCACTGATTGTACAAGTTTCATGGTCATGGAGCGTTTAGGAATCATTGAGGCGATGGCGTTTGATGAACATTTTAACCAATATGGCGATTTTATTCTACTCGGTTAAGGAAATAGCAATTACTATTTTACCCTGCCTCAAGACATAGATATAGCTTGTCCATCACCGCCCTCCACTTTCTCACTATGATCGAAAAGCAGCGCGCTCTCCCCCCAAACATCGCTACAGACGGCGCACGGGTTTTCTATGATGCGTGCGGTGGCATCGGGTGTTGGTGAGCACGTTGGATGCTCTGCCATGATGCGAAAAGCTTTAATTTAATGTTTGGGTTGTGGTTGTATGAAAAAAGGTCGTTTGCTTGAAGAATTAAAAAACAACCCAAAAAATGTCCGTTTTGAGAAGTTATGTAAAATTGTAGAGGCTTTTGGTTTTAGATTTAGAGGTGGGAAAGGTAGTCATCGTATTTATGTTCAGGAGGAGGTAGGGGAAATGCTGAATTTCCAAAATGTAGGTGGAAAAGCAAAAGCTTATCAAGTAAGACAATTCATAAAGATTGTTGAGGAGTACAACCTCTTAGAGGAGTATGAAAAAGATGTATAAGTATGCAATCGAAATATTTTACAGTGAAGATGATGAAGGGTATATAGCAGTGGTTCCTGAGCTACGTGGATGCTCTGCATTTGGAGAAACTGAAGAAGAAGCATTAGGAGAAGTCAAGGTCGCCATAGAACTCTGGTTAGAAACTGCAAAAATAACCGGAAAATACATCCCAAAACCTCACGGAAAAGAACTCCTTAAGGGAGTCTTTGAAGACGCTTTTCGTATCACACGTCCTCAAAAAGCTGGTGCATAATAGAGCATATCAGGCCCTTGCGCTCAAACCTCTTGGCCAAATCCTTTCCGCTGACCAAGACATCAGATATGAGTATAACCGTTACATGAAATGCATCTTTCCTCTCCCGCCGCCCCTCCGTTCTCCCACTGTGATCGAAAAGCAGCGCGCCCTCCCCCCAAACATCGCTACAAACGGCGCGCGGGTGCTCTGCGATGCGGGCGGCGGGATGTTGCATTGTTTTCAGTTCGACCGATCCACCTAGTATACCGCTGTTCTTTGCGAGCAATGCGCCCATGCCGTATGATAAGATGCCTGAGTGGCTGAGGCTGCTGGCAATGGTGAATCCGTTGAGTCATACTATTGACAGTATACGGGTGCTGTTCGCTGGTGGGTTGCCTGTGGAAGGGATGGTTGGGCTGGCTGTAGCTGCGGGGGTTATGGTGGGGGTGGGGGTTGTGCAGTTTAGGAGGACTGAGGTGTGAGAAGGAGTTTATTTCACACCCGCGCTTCAAGCACGATCAGATATAACATCAATCCTTGAAACCTGGTTGCAGAATGGTAGTTTGATGGTGATGTTCGTTGCCTTTATCAAATAATTGAATTATTTGGATACTTTTTCAAGTAAATACTGCTTGTTTCTCACTTTTACACGGTCTTTTGACTCTATCGCCGTTATTATCTGTAGTAATTTATCTGTATTGTTTATCAGGCGCTTTTCAATTGCAAATGCAATGATGTCTTCAAGATTGAAGATTTCGATATCCATATCTTTGCATCTTTTCTTCACAAGGAAGTCATTTGAGAGCAATGTGGAATCTTTTCGCAGAGCTAAGACAATTGCTTCGCTTTCTCCGAAATCCAGATTCAAGTCATTTTCGATCGTCACAAGTTTAGGGATTTCTTCCGCTGTCAATGGTAAGACTGATATTTCCGAATTGTCTATAAGATCCAGCATATAGTCTACAAAATCGTATCCAAGCTTTTTTGCAGCATGTAATTCTTCACATACCTGTACAGGAATTACAAAATCGCAGCCTTTGAACAATTCCTCGATAATATCAAATATCTTTGTTTTGCAAATGCAACTGAGTATATCAGTGTCGAAGATTACGATCATTTTATCAGATTTTCCAACTGAACCACGTTATCTTCCAGTTCTTTGACCCATCCTGAACCTATTTCACGGATTATGCCTCGGTTTCCAAGCACTTCTTTAAATTGTATGGTATTCATTCCGGCAATCTCTGCTGCTTTACCAAGTGATACTTTACCTTCTTTATACAGTTCGATTGCGGCATTGATCTTCATAATAGGTTTATATTCGAATAAGCTTCGGATAGCGTCATTGATAAAATCGTCCGTATTCAAGTAGTGTCCACTTTTTATCAGTGCATCGATTTCGTCATGATACGCTATGGGAATTGCAACGGTGTTCACTTTTTACCACCTTTATCTCTATTGATTATTGAACTTTCATTGATAAAAAGATATTCCTAATGTCTCACTCATAATTAGATCATCATTCTGAACACACTTCCATCTCAAACATCATCACTTTCACATCAACTCCGCCGCTCTTCCTGCTCTATTCCACAGCCTGCATCCGGTTGCTTTATATACGTGCGGCGGGATGTTGCATTTTTTTCAGTTCAAGCAATCCACCTGGCATACCGCTGTTCTTTGCGAGCAATGCGCTTATGCCGTATGATAGAATGCTGGAATGGCTGAGACTGCTGGCAATAGTGAATCTGTTGAGTCATACTATCGACAGCATACGGGTGCTGTTCGCGGGAGGGCTGCCTGTGAGGGAATGGTCGGGCTGGCTGTGGCTGCGGGGGTTATGGTGGAGGTAAGGATTGTGCAGTTTAGGAGGACTGGGGTTTAAAGGAAGCCTGGGAGATATGGTTATTTAATGGAATAAGACCAGATAAGACTGGAGGATCACTTATTGACCCAG
>DAOUWY010000305.1 GCA_030666885.1 Methanosarcinales archaeon | reverse complement strand
GGGTCATTTTTACAACTGGTTGAAGGGATTGAGCACAGGAATACGGTTATGGTTTCATTCCTTGCGGGTGCAATGTTCTCAATAATCAAGGCACCGTGCGTGGGTGCGGTCTATTTTGCCATACTGGACATGTTGATAACACAGGGTAAAATCGCTGACGGGGCCATATACCTTGGTTTCTATAATTTAGGTGTGATACTGCCGGTGCTTATCCTGGGTATTATGCTGGCGTTCGGTCTCAGTCCTGGACGGGTCAATGACCTGAGGGAAAATAGGCGTGTCGAGATACGGCTGGTGACGGGAGCAGTGCTGCTAATGCTTGCGGTGTTGATATATTTTAATATCATTTAAACCGATAATCCATCCTTATTATTATTCATATTGCCAAGATATTTATATATTTAAACCAAATAAGTAATATTCGTATTGTATAGGTCCTTGCGTGAGTTATTGACACAGTCTATCTATGATCGACAAGACAACCCCAATGCGGAATATTCCTGCGATACAGCCTGGCATAGAGGGTTACTGGAGTAGACAACGGTATTGGCCAGTGGATGAAGCTCCGGAGTTAGTGCGTCAGGCGACAGCACACTATCAGTCATTAACTTATTATTGAAAAATATACACTAATATCACAGTTGAAAGGCACACACGATCCCAGTATCGTTTCCAGGTATCTTTACTCCAGTATCTTTACATCACCGGGTTGTTCCACCACAATCTCATTTTCACCCTGGTATTCTTCCACGGTACCTGTAACCTCAACTGTATCTGCAATATTAATAATGTTATTGACCTTTTCAGCACCATTATTATGGGGAATAAAGACCTTGACCCTGCTGCCTTCACTATCCACTGTAAGTATCAGGTGGTCACCGGTAAAAGTCACTCTTTTTCCGACTACATCACCATGTAATATAACCCGGTCGCCTATGTTCGATCGCTCTGAATATTGGGAGGTTTCCACACCATCAACAATAAAACCAAAGTATACAATGATCAATACCAGTAGTGCCATAACCATCAGGATGATAGTTATTTTTTCTTCCTTTTGCAGCATCCGGGCTCCATTTTGACATTAATCAATATCCTTTCTAGTGGATCATGACAGCAATCACAGGGGAGAATATTGTATCAAATATTCTCCTAATCAAGGATGCTGCCGCGGGATGCAGTACCCACGTACCTCTGGTATCTGGCGAGATAGCTCTTTTTAGTTTCTGCTACCGGATTTTTCCACCCGGCTTTCCTCTCTTCCAATACATTACCTGGCACTTTTATGTCCAGCAGACGGTTGGGGATATCTATTTCGATGGTATCACCCTCTTCCACCAGTGCGATTGGGCCGCACTGTGCAGCTTCGGGTGTCACGTGCCCGATGCATGGGCCACGTGTGCCGCCTGAGAACCTGCCATCTGTGATAAGTGCAACTGAATCGATCAGGCCCATACCTGCAATGGCAGATGTGGGTGAGAGCATTTCCCTCATTCCGGGCCCGCCTTTTGGTCCTTCGTAGCGTATGACCAACACATCCCCTGCTTTAATCTGCCTGTCCATAATGGCATGCATGGATTCCTCTTCGCTGTTGAACACCCTGGCCGGGCCGGAATGTACCATCATATCCGGATGGACCGCGGTCTGTTTGATGACCGAGCCCTCTGGTGCTAGGTTGCCTTTCAGTATGGCAATCCCGCCTTCTGTATGTACGGGGTCATCCAGGGTCTTGATGACATTGGCATTGGTCCCGGGGTTTACTGGTGTAAAGCTTTCCAGGTTCTTTGCCATTGTCTCACCTGTCACGGTAAGCACATCAAGTGAGAGCATGTCACCCAGTCGCTGCATTACGGCAGGCACGCCGCCCGCACGCTCCAGGTCAAGCAGGAAATGGCTGCCGCCAGGTCGCAGGTTTGTAAGGTGGGGTGTGGTGCGGCTCATTTCATCGAACCTGTCCAGCAGCAGGTCATGCCCGAACTCGTGGGCTATGGCTGGCAGGTGCAGGGCTGTATTGGTACTGCCGCCGATGGCCATATCCAGACGTACGGCATTGTCGATGGCCTCAGGGGTTACTATCTGCCTGGCAGTGATGCCTTTGTCTACCAGTTCCATGATCTTCATCCCGGTCTCTTTGGCCATCCTGAACTTCTTTGCATCCACGGCATGTGTGGTGCCGCAGCCAGGCAGGCTCATGCCGAGTGCTTCTGTGACACAGGCCATGGTATTGGCTGTAAATAATCCGGCACATGAACCTGCACCGCTGCATGAGCAATCTTCCAGTGCTTTTAGTTTTTCATCTGTTATCTTGTTGTTCTGCCGCTCTCCCACGCCTTCGAATACTGATATCAGGTCCCGCTCTTCATCGTCCACGAACCCGGGCAGCATGGGGCCTCCTGTGACCACGGCTGTGGGGATGTCCAGCCGGCCTGCTGCCATCAGGTGACCTGGCACTATCTTGTCGCAGGTGGGTATCATTACCATGCCGTCGAAGCGGTGTGCCTGTACCATTAACTCGATGGTATCGCGTATGAGTTCCCTGCTGGGTAGTGAATATTTCATGCCTTCATGGCCCATGGCTATGCCATCGCAAATGCCGATGGTGGAAAATTCGAATGGTACGCCTCCGGCCAGCCT
>DAOUWY010000066.1 GCA_030666885.1 Methanosarcinales archaeon | reverse complement strand
TGCGGTTTCCAGGTCAACTGTATGGTTCATACAGATGATACTGCCAAATGCTGATACGGGGTCACCGTCCCAGGCTGCTGACAGAGCATCGCAGAGGGTATCACCTGTAGCAAGCCCGCAGGGGTTGTTGTGTTTAACCACGCAGGCGGCAGGGTCATCACCCAGTTCCAGTATGGTCTGCATTGCATTATCCGTATCAACGTAATTATTATAGGACATCTCCTTTCCGTGATGTTGCACTGCCTTTGACAGGGCCGCACCCTCAACTCCGGGCTCTTTATAGAATTTGGCCCACTGGTGCCAGTTCTCTCCGTAGCGTAATGTCTGCCCGGAGGTGTACTTGAGTCTCAGGATATCCTCGCCTCCCAGTTCACGGCTGAGGTATGTGTCTATAGCGGCATCGTAATCTGCGGTGTGCCTGAATGCCTTGACTGCCAGTGCCTCCTTTGTGGAAATGGTAACTTCACCATTTGCCTGCAGTTCAGCTATGATATGGGAGTAGTCATCCGGGTCGGTGATAATGGTCACATGTTTGTAGTTCTTGGCAGAGGCCCTGACAAGTGTTGGCCCGCCAATGTCGATATTTTCAATGGCTTCTTCCAGGATCACATCTTTTTTCGCTACTGTTTCACTAAAAGGATACAGGTTGACTGCTACCAGGTCGATAAATTGTATACCCTGCTGTTGTGCCTGTGCCATATGCTCGCTGTTATCCCGCAGGCACAGCAGGGCACCGTGTATCCTGGGATGCAGAGTCTTTACCCTGCCGTCCATCATTTCCGGAAAACCAGTTATGTCAGAGACATCCTTCACGGTTATACCTGCTTCACGCAAGGAGCGGGCTGTGCCGCCTGTGGAAATTATCTCAACATCCAGCTCAGCAAGTGCTTTTGCAAAATCTACGATTTCTGCCTTATCTGATACACTGAGAAGAGCGCGCTTCACGCTTACCAATAAATCACCGCTTTTGATAAGAGGAGAAGTTAAATAAATGTTTCTAATAAAAAGTCTCATTTTGCCACAGGAAAATTATTAATACTTTGAAGGCGGTGAAAAAAAGGAGGTATCTTATGCCGTTTCACGTAATGTTAATTCCTACTTTAGGCTGTCCTTCTAATTGCAGTTATTGCTGGAGTTCTGAAGAAGATTCTCCTGTAATGAGTATTGAAACCATTGAAGAAGTGGTAAAATGGCTCAAAAATTTCCGAACTGAACCGGTCACTTTTACCTTCCATGGAGGGGAACCGCTCTTGGCGGGTCCGGATTTTTACAGGAAAGCTTTAGCAATACTCGCCGAGGGTTTAGCTCATCAGAAAATAGCTTTTGCTTTGCAGACCAATCTCTGGAAAATGACCCCGGAACTTGCGCAGATCCTGGCAGAGTATAATATTCCCATCGGTTCCAGTCTGGATGGTCCAAAAGAGCTAAATGACCTGCAAAGAGGAGATGGATATTTCGAGAAAACCATGCAGGGCTATGAAATTGCAAGGGATAATGGTCTTAAAGTGAGTTTCATCTGCACCTTTACCTCCCATTCTGTAAATTTTAAAGAAGATATTTTCAATTTTTTCCTTGAGAATGGTTTAACTCTTAAGTTACATCCTGCACTGCCATCATTGCGCGGCGATAACCCTGATGAGTGGACACTTGATCCAAAAGAGTATGGAGAATTGCTGGTTTATCTCCTGGATAAATCTCTAAAACACATGGATGATATTGAAATTATGAATATTAACAACATGTGCAAAAGTGTGCTCACGGGCCGGGGTAATGTCTGCACTTATGTGGATTGTATGGGGGATACCTTTGCCGTGGGACCTGATGGGAGCATATATCCCTGTTATCGATATGTAGGTATGCCAAAATATGTTATGGGCAATGTTTATGACCATCCCGTTATGGATGACCTTGCCAGTTCTGACGCATGGAAGATTATGCACCAGTATAAGGATTTTGTTGATGAGGAATGTGGGGATTGTCGCTATATCAATTACTGTCGGGGTGGATGCCCTTACAATGCTATGGCACCATATGATGGTGAAATTAAGGGTGTTGACCCCCACTGTACTGCATATAAACGAATATTTGAGGAAATAAATGACAGGCTTAATAGTGAGTTATTCGGAGGTTCCTGCCTGGAAATGGGTGGCTGTATACCACCTCCTATGGATACTAAGCCAGGAATAATGGCCTTAATGCGCAAACATTAATTACAACTCAACTTTGAGACACCAATATTTGGCCATTTTCCACTTATTTCAAACTGTAGGTATAAGGTTCCAGCTTCAGATCATACCTCAGCTTCTTGATTTTCAAGATCCTGAATATTTGCGACAATTCATCATTCATCTTGATCGGACGATCAACATAAAGTATTGGAATGAAAATATTAAGAAATGTTTTTTATCACATCATATATTATATTATTCAGTTCCGGTGATGAAACTAATATAGGAACAACTTGCATCGGGCTTAAAAGGGAGGATAGTTGAATTTTGTCCCAAGGCCCCTTATTACCAATTCTTTATATTCAATAAAATCGATTAGTTTACTATAATACACCAGATTTTCAAGGGAGGTACAATGCAATGGAAACAGGAATGCCAGTAAGGGAGATCATGACAAGTGATCCCATTACCATCGATAGAGATATTAAAATATCAGATGCAGCGAAAAAAATGGTCGAGCTTGATGTGGGCAGCCTGATAGTAATGGATGGTCATAATCCAATAGGTATCCTTACCGAGCATGATATGGTCAAGAAGATCATTTCCAAAAACGTAAATCCTGACTCACTCAGCTTAACAAAGGTCATGACAACTCCACTGATAACTCTTGATGTTGATGAAGACCTGCAAAAAGCCATTGACCTTATGCTCAATATGCATATCAGGCGCATACCGATCGTAAAAGATAAGATACTTGTAGGGCTGGTGACAGATACGGACCTTGTTTCGGTATCTGTGGAGATGGGAAACATATTATCCGAACTTGTCAACATGCACAGGGAAAGGAGTATTGCAACCAGTAAGGAGATCCCTGAAATAATCAGCATGGGTGTGTGTGAGAACTGCGGCAAATATACGGATAATCTTGACTATTTCAATGGGTCGTTGATGTGCGAATACTGCAGGGAAATAGAATCATAGTATTATATTTAATTTTGGAGTTTCGGTGAACAAATTAACTTTCCATGCTATAATAGAAAAATATCCAGTTGGAAAATAATATGGAATTAATTTCAACTGTAGTATGGTGAATATCGAAATATAATATTACATTTAATAATTAACAAAACGGTGAAAACATGAAGAGGCAAAATATAAACAGGTCTGATATAAGAGCAATGGACAGTACTGGAGTAATGGACAGGGGGCCAGTGGATTTTAAATCAAGGGTCTCACACAACCAGAGTGATATCATGGCAATTGCATCTAAAAATATCGTTACTCTTCCCCCGACAACCAATATCATGGTAACTGCAAAAACAATGTTGAAATATGGATTCAGGCGTGTTCCAATCACCGATGCAGGTACAAACAGGTTGGTAGGGATCGTTACAAGTCTGGATATTGTGGATTTCCTTGGTGGCGGACTCAGGCATAATCTTGTCAAGAACAGGTACAAAGGCAACCTTGCTGCTGCCATAAACGAAGATGTCAGGGAGATCATGAAAAAGGAAGTGGTAAGCCTGGGTGTCAATGATAATATATCAAACGCCATTAAAACCATGATCGAAAGGAACATCGGCGGCATACCCATCGTTGATGATGATAATGTTGTGGTCGGTATCGTATCAGAACGCGATTTCGTAAGAACAGTGGCAGATATTATTACTTCAAAGTCGATAAAAGAATTTATGAGTCACAAAGTAGTTACTGCCTCACCCGATATATCTGTGGGTGAAGCTACCGGGACCATGATAGAGAAGGGTTTCAGGCGAATCCCAATTGTAAAGGAAGACATACTGCTGGGAATTATTACTGCATCCGATATCATGAGGTATCTGGGCAGTGGTGAAATATTCCAGAAACTTTTGACCGGGGATGTCTCCGATGCCTTCCAGGTCCCATTGAGAAGCTTGATATTGCGCGACATCATCTGGACTAATTCCGGCATTGATATCGGTGAAGCGGCAGCATTAATGCTGAAAAATAAAGTAGGAGCGCTTCCCATAATTGATGATGGAGAATTATGCGGTATTTTAACCGAACGTGATATTATCAAAGCACTGGTCGATTGATCTGCTATCCAAAGGAGATATTGCAATGAATGTAAAAGATATTATGAGTTCCCCTGTCTACTTGATAACATCCAATGAACCCATATCAAGAGCAAGGAACCTTATGTTAAAACACGGTATAAGCAGGCTTGTGGTCATTGAAAATGATATGACAAAAGAAGCTACATCAAGATCACCGGAAGTAATATGCGTAGGTGTGGTGACCAAAACAGATATTAGTGAAAGACTGGACCAGGCAGAGCCGAAATGGCGCAGGCGTCCCATTGGCAATATTCCAATCAGCATGGTTATGTCATCTGACCCTTTGACGATATACCCAGATGCCACGCCCGGGCAGGCTGCTGAAATCCTGCTTGAGAATAATATAAGTGGATTACCTGTGGTCAGGAGTGAGACTGATAAGAATTTAATTGGCATTATAACGAAACATGACCTGATACAATATTACTCGACCCTCGATGATACTACTGTTGTAAATGATATTATGGAACAATTCTCTGTCAGTGTTCACAGGCACCATAGCATCAGTCATGTGATCCATGAGATGAAAAGCAATGAAGTTGACAGGACGATCGTAGTGGATGACAGCAATCAACCTGTGGGTACCATTACCAGGACAGACCTTGCATTGAACAGGATGACAAATCCTGAAGGTGGACTACCATCCAAGGATGTTAAGATGGCACGTAAGAACCATACTGGTGGCGAAAAGGTATTGCGCTCAGTAAAGGAAGTGTCGATGGTAGCTGAAGATATCATGTCCGCGCCACTCATTACTTTGAGTAAGAACAGCAGCGTAACAGATGCAGCAAAGATTATGGTCGACGGGCGCATCAGTGGCATACTCGTTGTTGATGATGAGATAACAGGAATCGTATATGCGAAAAACATTTTACAGGCAATTATAGCACGGTAGGTGAAAAAGATGAATCTGCAGGATATAATGACAGAACCGGTAACAATAGATAAATCTGATAAATTATCACATGCACTTGACACTATGGAAAAATTCAGTACCAGAAGACTCCTTGTGATGCATAATAACAGTATCCATGGTATTGTCACCATGCGTACAATAACAAGGGAACTGGGGGCCAGGAAAAAATCAAACCTCCCTGCTTCGGCTATGCATGTAGCCACGGCGACTACTGATAACTACAATAAAGTACTGCCGGATATGCCTGTTACTGATGGTGTTATATTGATGAACAAAAACAACGGGATACTGCTTATCATTGACAATGATGATGTGGCAGGATGGGTTACACCGCAACAGGTCATTGAGAACTATCCGTTTGGCAATTCATATGCCGGGGAGATTATGCGTAAACCTGTCACTATCGGGCCAGGGGAAAGGGTGATCCATGCAAGGAGGATTATGCTTGATAATGATATTGGACGCCTGCCCGTTATCGAAAATGATGAACTTATAGGAATTATCACTGAGCATGATATCGCTAATGGGCTGCGGGCATTCAGGGACCTTGTTTCAGGCAACCAGCAGGACAACAGGATCAAGAACCTGCTGGCAGAAGATATTATGAGTCGTGGTGTCATTTCGGTAAAGACAAATGCCAGGATAAACGATGTGGTTTCATTGATGTTAGAAAAGAACCTTGGTGGAGTGCCCGTCGTAAACCTGGAAGATGAACTTATGGGCCTGGTTACACGCAGGTCTCTGCTTGATGCCATTACCAGGAATATTTAGTCAGACTATTCATGAAAAGATTTCAGGAACTTTTTGATGAAGAATTTATAGGAATTGCTTCTAAAGCACTTGGAATGCCGGAATCAAAGATTACCGGCATGATAAAAAGAAGAGTGCTACAAAGGATCTCCAGGTTTCTTCCTGAATATTACAGGTTCGAAAAGGGGATATCGGGAGTGGAACCTGGGACCACTCTTTTTAATCTGGTGAGTGGCATCGAGATCGTAAAAGGCTTCCCGAAGATACATCGGGCTATGGTTCTTGAACCTACTATTCAAATACACTTCAAAGGATTGCCACTGGTTGCCATTGAAGAAAAGATGAACGGTTACAATGTCAGGATTGTAAAGATACAAGACCAGGTCCTTGCTCTCACGAGGGGCGGGTTGGTGTGTCCATATACCACAGAAAAAGCAACCAAAGAGACAGGACTTGAATTTTTCGGGGATCATCCCGACCTGGTATTATGCGGTGAAATGGTGGGTCCTGATAACCCATATGTCCCTAAGGATATTTATCCGGAAGTGGAAAGTATCGCATTCTATGTATTCGATATCAGGGAAAAAGATACTGGTAGACCCATTACACTGGAAAAGAAAAATGAATTGTGCGGGCGTTATGGTATTAAGACTGTACGGCACTTCGGGAATTATCCGGCTGATGCCGTTGCCGGGGTAGTGAGCGACCTGGTTCGGGAACTGGGAGCCACAGGGCGTGAGGGTGTTGTGATAAAAGACCCGGTAATGAAACTGCCAGCCCTGAAATATACATGTTCCGAGAGTACTAATAGTGATTTGCGGTATGCCTTCGAGTTCTATAATGACTATGGCAGGGATTTCTTTTTTTCCAGGGTTGTCAGGGAGGGGTTCCAGTCAGTGGAGTGGGACGAGAACGAAGATGCATTGCATGAGAGGAGCTGCCGGTTGGGTGAGAGTATCTTAAAACCAATGGTGGAGACTATTCGAAAAAGAAAAAGGGGCGAGCGTATCACTGAGAATGTCAGGATAAGGGTCAGCAGCCTGAAAACGGCACAGCAGTTCGAGGAACACCTGAGGTTATTGGGGATTGATGCGCAGTTTGGTGAGCCATTGTATGTGGATGGTCAGTACCTGGTGGAAATTAAGAAATTGAACCAGAGCACCAACGACCGTACTGATGCTTTATTAAATGGTCAGTTCTGGTGATTTGTTCAATTAGGTTTATTGCAGTCTACTATCCTTTATTACACTGTTATGGCTTCCCCTGATAAAAAAAATGCTTCTAAATATGAGATCGTGTTCGTTGGCCGTTCGAACGTAGGCAAGTCAACACTTATTAAGAGCCTTACTGGTAAGCCTGTTCCCATCGGACGGCGGCCCGGTGTTACCCGCAGGCCCTGGAACCTGGCATTTGGTGACCTGATCGTAACTGATATGCCTGGTTTTGGCTTCATGAGCGGGGTAAAGGACCGCAAGCAGGATATTATTAAAACAAAATTTGTCAGGTATATTGAGGACCATAGTGACCGTATCATCCTGGCAGTACTGGTGTTAAATGGTCAGTCATTCACAGAAATAGTGGACCGCTGGAGGGGACGGGGGGAGATTCCACTTGAGGTTGAGATGTACCAGTTCCTACAGGAGCTTGGGCTGGATGTGGTTGTAGCTGTCAATAAGATTGATAAAATAAAGGACAGGAACAGGGATAGCGTGATGGATGGTGTGGCCGAAAGGCTGGACATCCTGCCCCCCTGGAAACAATGGCCTGATAAACTCATACCTATCAGTGCGAAAAAAGGGGATGTGAAAGCACTTTCCGGATTGATCAGGAGCCGGATACATGAACTGGGACGGGATGACCTGCTGGGATGTATCAGACTTGGCGTATAGGAAAGTATAAACACATACCGTTGCACCCGCTACTTCCTGAGTAATATCATTACCGCAAACACTCCCAATATCCCGGAAATGATTGAAAAACCAGGTACGTCCAGCCCATACTCAGCTGGTACTTGGGGGGTAGGGATTGGTGTCGGTGTCGGGCAAACGGTCTTCAGCGGAATGGGTGTTGCAGATACTGTACTATGGCTAACGTTAGAAACTGTGGTCAACTGCAATGTGGTCCTGGCCAGCACCCTGGCATAGTTATATTGCACAATCCGCTGGCTGGGCGATTCCAGCGAATCCGCATACTCATATGCACTTACTGCAAGGACCGGCTCAATACCGGCATTCCTTGACTCTTCAATGGATACCCTTGCAGCATCAGCACTGCGCTGTATCTTTGTACCCACATCAGAATATCCCATCAGGCTGATGGCGGTACTGGCCTGCACATAAGCCAGTAATGAATCATATATGGCACCGCTG
>DAOUWY010000064.1 GCA_030666885.1 Methanosarcinales archaeon | reverse complement strand
CTAAAGAGGATATCGATACGATTGTCATTTCACATGACCACTGGGATCATATGGGGGGCTTAACCCACATACTGCACCCCAATGTCAAAGTATATGTCCCAAATTCATTCTCCAGGGAACTGAAGAACGAGATATCACAAAGGGCAGATGTGGCAGGAACGACTGGACTGGAAAATATCGGTCCTGATGTGTATACTACTGGTGAATTGGGAGATAAAATAAAAGAACAGGCCTTATTGTTGAAAATAAACCAGGGTATTGTGGTCATTACAGGCTGTGCACATCCAGGTCTGGAAAACTTCATTGATACGGCTGCAGGTTTAGGAAAGCCGTACGGAGTGATCGGAGGTTTTCACAAATTTAATAATTTCGAATGCTTGGGAGATATTTCAATGATAATGCCCTGTCATTGTACCCGCTATAAAAATGAGATTAAAATGATTTTTCCGGACAGGTATATGGAATGTAAAGCAGGACAGATCATTGAGATTTAGGTATCCATTTCAAAAAGCAGGGCAATAAAATTTGTATAAATCATTGTTTATATTTATCTGCCACAGAGAGCACAGAGGACACAGAGAAAAAATCCTCTGTGGTCTCTGTGTTCTCTGTGGCTATTATTTTTGCTCTCTGATTTGAAATGGATACAGATTCAATGACTTTTTAAATTTATTCTGGATAAATGGATCATGGCAAAAAAAGATTAAACACCGAGGATGCAGAGGTTAGCAGAGAGTCGTTATTTTACTCTGCCTTCTTTGCGTCCTTTACGGTGTATAATTTGACTCACCGCAAAGAGCGCGAAATCCGCAAAGACAGTTTAAATTGTTTGGTTTTTGACAATAATTCAATGAATATAAGGAGTTTAATGCAGTGAAGACCCGGCTTGATTGTATATTTTGTATCCAGAGGCAGGCACTCGATACTGTAAGGTTGGTCACAAATGATGTGAAAGAACAAGAGAGAATATTGAGATCAGTAATGGTCAATATATTAGAAATGAACTGGAACACCTGTCCACCTGATATTGCCGATGTGATGTACAATATTATAAGAAAAGAAAGCAAGGAAAATGATCCTTACAAGACTGTAAAAAAGGAATGCAATGATATTGCACTGGGAATTTATCCGGAATTGAAAAAAATTGTAGACCGTTCCGCTAACCCGCTTTTAACAGCCGTCAGACTGGCTATCGCAGGAAATGTGATAGATTATGGAGTGGGACCAAATTTTGATATTAATAAAACCATTTCACTTGTACTGGAAAAGAAATTCAGGATAGACCACTTTACAGAATTCGTAAATAATCTAAAAGAATCTGAAGATCTTGTATATTTGACAGATAATGCCGGTGAAATTGTATTTGATAAGATACTGCTTGAGACAATTATGAATGAATATAATTTCCAGAAAATTTATTGTGGTGTAAAAGTTACACCTTTCATCAATGATACCACAATGCAGGATGCTGTATATGTGGGAATTGACAAAATGGAGGGTGTAGAAATTATGAATATCGAAGTAGATGAAAACAAAGTAGATCATCCAAGTAAAACATTCCAGGAAATTATTACAAAAAGTAATATGATAATAAGTAAAGGACAGAGGAACTTCGAAACTCTTCCTGACAATAAAAAGATTTTCTTTATGCTCATAGCAAAATGTCCGATGATCGCAAACGAACTGGGAGCAGAACAAGGAGATATTATTTTAAAAAGAGGTTCAGGATAATATGTATGCTTATGGTCCTGTTCCTTCCAGAAGGCTGGGGCGCTCATTAGGAGTGAGCCCCATCCCCCGGAAAACCTGTTCGTACAACTGCATCTATTGCCAGTTGGGCCAAACAAACAAGCTCCAGGTGAAACGTGAAAGTTTCTATCCTAAAGAAGATATACTGTCTGACATTGAAAAAGTAATGAATCCCGCAAATGTCGATTACATTACATTTGTCGGAGATGGTGAACCTACTTTATGCAAGGACCTTGGCTGGTTGATCAAATCGTGCAAACAACAATGGCAGATACCTGTGGCTGTGATCACAAACGGCTCTCTTTTTTTTATGGAGGATGTAAGGCAGGACCTGAAAAGCAGCGATGTGGTACTTCCCACACTTGATGCAGGAAGTGAGGAAGTTTATAGAACACTGAACAGGCCTCATGCCAGTATTGGATTTGAAGAAATGCTTCAGGGCCAGGTTGATTTCAGGAAAGAGTATCCAGGTAAGATCTGGCTTGAGGTAATGCTGGTTAAGGGTGTGAATGATTCAGATGAATCCCTGGTGGAAATAAAGAATGCCATTGAGCAGGTAAAACCTGACCGTATATACATTTCAGTTCCTATCCGGCCGCCTGCAAAACCTGGAGTCAGGCCGCCAGAACCGGGGAGGATAATCCGGGCACATGAGATTTTTGGTACAACACCGGACGCACTGGACCTTACTGATCGCGAGTCAGGCGAATTTGGTCTTGATAATTTCCCTGATCTTCGAACCACAATTATTGAAATATGCTCCCGTCATCCATTAAGGGAAGATCAGGCAAGAGATATTGATACAAGATTTTCAGGAGCAGAGAGTATTGATACTATGCTGTCAGATGGAAGTCTGGTACGTGTAGAATATCAAAATGTATCTTATCTTTTGCCAGCAAATTTTATTAGGAAAACCAAGCAAAATAATTTGAGGTGATTAAAATTATAATATCTGTTGCAAGCGGTAAAGGTGGAACCGGTAAAACTACGATAGCAACGAACCTGGGACTCAGCATTGACAATGTAGCGTTGCTGGATTGTGATGTTGAAGAACCTGATTCCCATCTATTCCTGGATATTGATCTGGAAAAGGTTGAAGATGTATATCTGTCAGTTCCTGTGATCGATGAAGAAAAGTGCGACTTCTGCGGGAAATGTTCAAAATTTTGCCAGTACAATGCCATTGGTGTACTGCCTTCTAAAGTTCTTTTATTCCCTCAGTTATGCCATGGTTGCGGAGGTTGTACATTAGTGTGTCCCAAAGGAGCCATTACCGAAGAGAAGCGAATTATTGGCATAATTGAAGGAGGGACTTCAAGTGGAGTTGAATTTTATCATGGAGTGTTAAATATCGGGGAACCTATGGCGACTCCGGTAATTAAAACCCTGAAAAAGAGGATCTCCAAAGGAAAAAATGCAATCCTGGATTCATCACCAGGCGCTTCCTGCCCTGCTGTTGAAACCATAAGGGACAGTGATTTTTGTCTGCTTGTTACAGAGCCCACGCCCTTTGGCCTTTATGACCTGAAACTTGCAGTTGAAGTAGTGAAGCACTTAAATATTCCTTTTGGAGTGGTTATTAACCGGGATGGTATCGGTGATGACAGGGTTGAAAAATTCTGCATGGAAAGAAATATTCCAATTCTTATGAAGATTCCACAAAGTGAAGATATTGCAAGGCTCTATTCAAACGGTAAACCCTTTGTCCTGGAAATGCCAAAATGGAAAGAGAAGTTTGTCCAGTTGTTTGATAAGATACAATCGGGAAATGTATAAACAACGAGATGCTTTTCAATAAAATATAAGAAGTGAATATGAAATGACTAAAATCGGATTGGTAAGATGTGAAATGGCTGCAAGGTCATGTCCAGGTACAGCGTGTTTTAAAGTTATAAAGACCAAGACCGGGGCATTTGAAGAATTCAAGGGTGATGATATCGACATCATCGGCATGATAACATGTGGAGGATGTCCTGGCAGAGATGCAATAAGACAGGTACAGGAAATGGTAAACAGAGGTGCTGAAGTGATCTTCATGTGCACATGTTTGATAAAACCAATTCCCAATCCACCCAAATGTCCGTATGCTGAAGAACTGGCAGATGCGATCAGAGACAAATTAGGTGTCAGAGTCATCATGGGAACACATTGATGCTCATTTCCTATGAATAAGCAAGGTAAAGACATGAAACAGTTCACTATTATAAGTGGAAAGGGGGGTACCGGTAAAACTACCATCACTGCAGCTTTTGCTTCCCTGGCTGAAAATGCCGTACTGGCTGACTGTGATGTGGACGCTCCGGATCTGCATCTCATACTTAAACCTGAGATTAAAGAAACTTTTGAATTTTCAGGATTAAAGATCGCTTCAAAAGATGAGGAAAAATGTACTGAATGTGGAAAATGCAGGGAATATTGCAGGTTTGATGCTATTGATGATGATTTTAATGTAATCAAAGAAAGGTGCGAAGGATGCGGTGTATGTGAATATGTGTGTCCTGCCGGTGCGATATACCTGGTTGACAGAAAATCCGGGTTTGCTTACCTCTCTGAGACCCGGTTCGGACCTATGTCGCATGCCGAACTTGATACTGCTGAGGAAGCTACTGGAAAATTGATTTCCATGGTAAGAAATAATGCCCGGATACTGGCTGACAAATATAACAAGGATCTAATTATCATAGACGGCCCTCCAGGGATCGGCTGCCCTGTCATTTCTGCAATTTCAGGTGTTGATCTTGTATTGATCGTAACAGAGCCTACATTATCAGGTATTCATGACATGGAAAGAATAATTGGGGTGGCCGGGCATTTCAGTATACCGGCAGTGGTTTGCATAAACAAATTCGATATAAATCCCGGTAATACACAGGTCATTGAGGAGTACTGCGCCGAAAATGGACTTGATGTTGTGGGCAGGATACCATATGATGAAACACCGACTACGGCTATGATCAATGAGATGACTGTGATTGAGTTCTCTGAGAGTGAGTTTTCTAATAATATTATCAAAATCTGGGAAAATATCAAGGAAAAACTGAAATGACAGATTCAAACAACAAATCTGATTTTGACAAGATGATCGAAAAGATCCAGAATGAGGTATATGAGCAGGAGCGGATGGTTTTCTCGGAAAGGGTGATCAAGGAGTACAATAATCCAAAAAATATCGGTAAAATGGTACAACCGGATGCTTTTGCAGCATTAACCGGCTGGTGTGGGGATACCATGGAGATATACCTGAAGATGGACCACGATATAATTGAAGATATATCATTCATGACTGACGGATGCGGAGCAACGATAGCTTGCGGGAGCATGCTTACATCCATGGTCAAGGGAAAATCTGTTGATGAGGTGAAAACTATTACAGACGATGACCTGGTTACTGCATTGGAAGGTCTACCTGAAGAAAACGTGCATTGTGCACATCTTGCTATTATTACACTGGAAAAAGCGCTGGAAATGTTAGAATAAACGGGGATTGTCAGATGCAATGTGCGTTATGTACACAAAAGAAGTGCAGCGAGGGAAAGGATTGTTCGACAATTAAGGCAGATGTTGAATATACTGGCAGGGACCTCGAATCAATGAAGATCTCGGCACAGATAGAATCCAGGTACTATATGGAAAAAACGAGATTGGAAGAACTCATTCTGTATGCCGGGGGAATGGGGTATGAAAAACTGGGTATTGCATTTTGCATAGGCTTTGAAAAAGAGGCAAAGGTCATACATGAGATCTTGGCACAGGATTTCAAGGTTTTCTCTGTCTGCTGTAAGGTATGCGGAATTGATAAGGACAGTTATGGTCTGGAAAAACTGCACAATGGTGGTTTTGAAGCTGTGTGCAATCCGGTGGGTCAGGCAATGGTGCTGAATAATGAAAAGACGGACCTGAATGTTATTCTCGGATTGTGCATTGGCCATGATATTCTCTTTACCCAACACTCGCAGGCACCTGTAACCACACTGGCGGTAAAGGATCGGGTCCTGGCACATAATCCTCTGGGTGCAATATATTCCAATTATTATCTTAAACACAGGTTCAACCGCAGATGAGGAATGCAGTGAGTCTGCACGATTTCCAACGGTTTCTACGTAAGTATTTGCAACAGAAGCTTTGAGGAGTTCTCTTTAATTTAGTGAAATCTGCACAAATCCAGAGGATACTGGCTTCCAGTAATATTGTTGGCTCTTCGCTATTTCATGTGGGAAGATCGAATTAAGATATCTTATTAAAGATATTTCTTAACAATGAAGTCTTGAAGATTTCGCTATCTACGGAAATTTTTATATTTAATATGCTCCTCTTATGAATTGTTTCTTTTGTATCGCATATATTATATTCCCCATACTAAACAGCAGAGAGCCAAAAAGTTTTGAAAATACAACTCCCGAATTTCATCGCTCTGAACTAGCTTCAGCTAATGCATTACAGGGTCTATAAAAATTTTCGTGCCAAAAAAACAAGAAAAAATCTTGTAAGATACTAACCAGTCCCGGATCATTCCAGAATATTTAAGTGTGTTATACCCTCTCTAAGTAGCTGGATGAAAAGTACAGAATTATTAGATATTGAGCGAAGTGGAGTAACTGAGAGACAGTATATCCTGGGCAGGCACAAAGAGAAGACTTCCCAGGCCCTGCTAAAGATAGGAAAATATCTTGCCATTGACGGATCAACAGGCTCAGATGTATATATAGACTGCATCAGACCCCATGCTGTATTGATCTGCGGGAAAAGGGGGTATGGCAAGTCATATACAATGGGAACCCTTATTGAGGAACTGGCCAGCCAGCCTAGACCGGTCTGCGACAATATAGCATCTGTTGTGATCGACAGCATGGGCATCTTCTGGACCATGGCACATGCGAATAAAAAAGAAGCAGATGGACTTTCCAGGTGGGGGCTTGAACCGAAGAGACTGGATATCCGGTTATTTGTTCCTGGAAAAATGACAAAGGAATATGCTGATATGGGAGTCAATGTCACCCACCTTAGCATATCAGTAAGTGACCTCACCGGTTCTGACTGGTGCAGGCTGTTCGATGTAAGTCCGGTACATCCTGCAGGTGTCCTCATCACCAGGATTGTGCAGGAGTTGAAGAATAATACAGGGAAGTTCTCACTTGATGATATTTCAGGTAAGGTCAACGCCGATATTCATACTGATAATGATACAAAAAACGCAGCTAATAATTTCATTAGTGCGGCTGGAAGTTGGGGTATTTTTGAACAGGAAGGGATAAATGTGGATGATATCGTATCCCCTGGCTTAACTGCCGTTATCGATATTAGCAGCCTGCCAGATGAGGCGATACGTTCGATGGTGGTTGGTATTCTTGCCAGGAGGATATCACAGGAGCGAATCCCGGCACGGCGGCAGAACGAGATCAACAGGATAAATGATACGGATGTAGCTACCATGCCAATGGTCTGGATGTTCATCGATGAAGCCCACCTGTTCGTGCCTGCAAATGGCGGCAGTCTTGCAGTGGATGTACTGGTAAATGATTGGCTCAGGCAGGGGAGGCAGCCGGGGTTGTCCCTGGTACTGGCTACCCAGAGACCTTCGGCACTGCATCCTGATGTGCTCAGCCAGAGCGATATTATAATGTGCCACCGCCTGACATCCAACGATGATATCACGGCCCTTGAGAAGGTACGGCCCACTTATATGAGGCAGAGCATTGCAGATTCGATCCGTAAAATGGGTGAGGAAAAGGGTGTGGCATTTATTGTGGATGATACCTCGGAAGCCTCGCATGTGGTGAAGATGCGCCCGAGGTTAACATGGCATGGCGGGGATGAGCCAAGCTCGCTGGGGCATAATGGTTAAAGGTAAAATGATAAGGATACAGAAGGGTACAGGATTTAGCGATGAAGAATAGAGGGATAGGCGATTGAGGTATTGATATGAGAAGTCATCAACTTATGCAGTTGCTTTACTTCTTTTGATCTCATACATGAAAGATTGCGGTTCAGATATATTTTCGGATGCATCAAGCATCTCAATAGACACAATCTTATTATCTTTTCCATAATCGATTATTACTCCCTCACTGATCTCGTCACTCTCTTCAATTGACATTTCCCTGAGTATCAAGGTCAGAATATCAGTATCCGGGTCATAGATTACTTTCATAGACCATCACCGTTCTAATTGTATTGTGTCCTGATAGAATACCATTTACTTTTCATTTCATCACCGCTTTATTCCGATGCCGCCCTGAACCTCTCAACCACAAAGTCCCTGTCCATGGATACCAGGAAGTACCCCAACCTCGGCCCACTCTTGGTACCAAGCAGGGCCTGGTAGATGGTCTGGAATAGTTTCTTCGGGTTCATATCCAATTCCCTTGCAAGGTCATATATCCCATCGTGGATAGCCTGTCCATCCTCGTATCCGGGCATGCGTTCTGATAATATTTTCATAACCTGCCTTTGCAGGGCATTAAAATTCCTGACTTCCGGCGGCAGGGTCTTTTGTATACTGAACTTCACCATAGGAGGTGCAAAAGATTCAAGCCATTTATCGGCATTACCGGCACGTTGCCGTACCTTATCCACATCGGTTACATCATATCCGCCACGCTCCAGTACAGTCAGGAGATAATCAAAACTATGGTCCGCTATCTGGACAGCAGT
>DAOUWY010000323.1 GCA_030666885.1 Methanosarcinales archaeon | reverse complement strand
GGCCCATGTATTGAGGTTCATCTCCTGCCCGTACAGGTGCAGTGCCTTGGGGTTCTTGCCCTGGCGCTCCATGTAGTGCACAGCTTCCAGCAGCATACCTCCTGAACCACAGGTAGGATCGTAGATACTCCCCTTTTCAGGGCGCAGGCATTCTACAATGAGACGCACAACCATCTTTGGAGTGTAGAACTCGCCTCCCTTCTTGCCGGCATCGTCTGCGAATTTTGCGATCAGGTATTCATAAGCATTACCCAGCATATCAGGCTCCACATCGCAATTGCGCAGCCTGTGTCTATCGAAATGCTGGAGCAGCATTTCCAGGACAACATCCGGGAAACGCTCCTTATTATTGAAATCCACATCCTGAAAAATACCTTTTAAGCGCAGGTCGGCATCTTCAATAGCATGGAATGCAGTGTTCAGGTGTTCGCCAATGTTAGTGCTGTGGTCGCGTACATCCTTCCAGAACGCCCCTTCCGGAATGGGGAACCGGTGCTCGTCAGGGTCGGCTGCCAGTTCGGCATTTCCGTATTCTTTTAGCCGCTCTTCGTATTCTTCTTCCCACACATCACACAGCCGCTTGTAGAACAACAGCCCGAAGATATAGTGCTTATAGTCAGAGCTGTCGATCTTGCCGCGCAGGATATCAGCTGCACCCCAGAGGTGGCTTTCCAGCTGCTGGAGGGTGAGCTTGGATTGAGTGCCTGCGGCCTGTACTTGAGATTCACGTACCTTTTTTTCGTTTTCTATCTGGTTTTGCTTGGATGCCATAAGTACCTTCAATACTCCTTTTTTCTTTATAAAATGGGTGTATTTTTAAATATACTTATTTTGCGCTATCGTTAATTTTATTTGTGGTATTGTCTGCGGCGCTGGTATCCGCACTCCCCATCACACCCGGCGGCCTGGGGGCTGTGGAGTTCACCATCGTGGGCGTGTTCGTGCTGGTCGGGGTGGATGCAGGCGTGGCGGCGGGGATTGCCATACTTGACAGGGCCATAAGTTACTGGGGGTTGATGGCGGTGGGGGCTGTGGCGTATATGGTGAGCGGGAGAAAGTAGTCGCGAATCGCTGAGCCTGGCAAAGAAGAACCAGCCACAGACCAAGAAGATTTGGAGGGAGCCACCTGCGTTTATTTTTTGCTTATGGACAGATGGGAATATCAACCTACTGTCGCATTAACCATACAATATCGCCCGATATATGATCTGACACTGTCCTATTTACCAGTTATTTTCAAGATGCATATTCACGCAGATTAACGCTTATTTAGGGTTGCATCTGCGTTAATCAGCGTAAATCTGCGTCTAATATAATTGTTGAAATAATTTGATTTTGGAATTGTGCCACATGGCCTATGCTTTTCATAATCTAACACTTGGAAGTTGACGCAACACTACATCCTTTCAACTCCATCGAAAATGTTCGTTTACCATCCTAAATGACTGTTCTGGCATATTGAAGTGCTTTTTTGGCATCATCTACATTTATATTGATTTGAACGTTATATTCTTCTAATAGATCCAGATATTCAGAAATGGAAAGTTTTGCAATCTTTGCACCCAGACCTAAACTTACCTTCCCTTGCTTATATAGTTCTATTGATTTCATTTTCCTGCCTTCATCTATTAATTCACGCAGCATTTTTGATCTATTTACGCCCATAAATTCTGTTATGAACTCCAGGTCCTTTGCTGGTTCATACCTGATTGATATTGTCACGGGCAGTTCACCTCCTGCTTAAAATAATCATATACTTTTTTTGAGTATCTTCCATAAGCATTTAATTTCTGTAAATATTCACATGCTTCTATGTTTGTCAATATACCTTTTTCAAACATTCGCGTAATAATAGCTAAAGCGTTGACGAATGGGATTTCAAATAGTTTGCATAACTTAATCAGTTCCCCATCATCAGTCAAGATCGCTTTTGCGCTACACTCATTATATAATACGAATGCTTCGGCTTCTCCTTCGTGCATCTTGAATTCTTTTAAGACATTTTCCGTGCTTGATCTTATTCTTCTCACTACAATATGGTTGTCTTTGATTTCTTTTTCCAATATTTTTGAATCAAACGTATCCCCTGCTATAATTTCCTTTTCCACTTCGCTTGGAATTGTTATCACCCCAAACACATCGATAAATTTACGCATAATTCCTACTTTTGCAAGAAGAATTAGAGTTGAAGCATTTGAAACGATCATAATACATTTGTATACATTTGTAATCAGATAAAGTTATCTGTTAAATTCAGGATCACCATATTTATATTTCTTCCTACAAATTGCAAAAATTCCTTTTGCTTC
>DAOUWY010000190.1 GCA_030666885.1 Methanosarcinales archaeon | reverse complement strand
GCCAGGTACAGCCGTGCATATCCCAGATGGCAGTCAGCCTGGTGCAGCCCCATCTCCCCTCGTTTGGCAATGGTCATCGCCTCATCCAGGTCGTGCTGCACCTTATCGAATTCACCTTGAACTCTGTACAGCTCTGCCCTGGCAAGCAAGCCGCGAGAAACGTAATCCTGGACTCCTGCTTGCCGCAACCCATCCACTGCCTGGTTCAGGTGCTCTTTCGCCTGTGTAAAATCCTTACTGCCCTCTTGTAGTGCCTTAAATAGATGTGCTCTTCCAAGGGAAAGGTGGTCGAGGGCAATGTCGAGAAGCGATCCACCGCCTTCTTTTCCCCATTCCAGAGTCTGTAGAGCCCGGCTCAGCACTCCCTGATACTCCCCTTGGCCCAGCAGCAGATCACAGTATCGAAACCCCCATAATGAATACATGAAAGGATACTCAGGCTGCAGATATTTTTGCATTTCCTCAGCTTCATGGAAAAGAGATTCGGCTTCAGACTGGGTGCCAGCCTGTTGCATTGCATCTGCCAGAGTTGTCCACTTGACAATTCGCTGAAATGCATTGCCACTTCTGTCGGCAAGGTTAACGCTCTTGTTGGCATACTCAAGAGCAAGGGCGATGTCGCCAGTGGTTAGGTAGAGTTCGCTGATGTTACCGGCAACAATGGCAGCATATTCCAATTTTTCTTGCGCAATATAAGCCTCTAATCCGGCTTTCATGGGCTGCGTTGCCTCTTTCAGACGACCAAGCGCCCGGAGATCAGAGCCAGCCTCGTTCAGGACATAGGCTTTAGATATTTCTCTAAGCTCAGCCACTGGCTTGTCCCATAGTGAATCAAAGAACCCAGAGATTGCAACCAGTCCAGCGCCAATTGCTCCAAGCTTTGCAGTATTAAAAGCTTCACGCCCTCTTTGAATCCGGTACCAGTATATCTCATATTCAGTCTCTTGGTACCTGCCTGCCTGGCAGCCATGTGCCACTGCGGAATAGAGCGGACTCATCTCTTCGATGGTATCTGGATATTCTTCAGCAATCTGTTTAAAGTGTTCATAAAGACGGTTGTTCCCTTCCTGCCAGGCTTCAGGGTACTCACCCTTAAGCTGTTCGCTGAAATGTTCCCGCACCAGGGGATGAGCATCCAGGAGGTCTGGCTGGTGACTGCTCTCGGAGGCGATCAGTCTCTTATCACGCAACCTGTGAATGAGGCGCAGCCAGTCAGCCTCAGACAACCCCTGGATGTGCTCAGTCAGATTCGGAATCGCCGGCGCTGCTACAATTGCCGCGATAGCCCCGGCGTCGGCAGGGTGGTCGAAGAGACCGAGCATCCTCAATACTTCCACTTCCGGTCCCTCACCAAAGCGCCGTTCAAAGGCAGCTATCATCCGGCGCGGATGCCGTCCTTTTTCTTCCAGAATGTCCAGGTCCGGTATCCCGGAAGCGTTGGAAATGTCATGCCCGGGGATTTCGTGCAGGTAGACACCAAGCAGGCTGACAGCAAGGGCATGTTTGCCGAAAGAACAGGTAGCTTTCTCCAGTTCAAGATCAGTTCCCTGCACGCCGCTTACCCGCAGAAGAGCACGCCCTGCCTCAGCCAAGATCAACTCCAAATCCTCCTGGTAGACGGTCTCCTGAAACGGTGCCAGGTCAGCCACTGCTTTACGGGTGGTTACAACACACAAGCCAGGGTTCTGGCGTGCCAGTTCAAAAATGACGGTTGCCAGTGCCGGATCCTTGATCTTCCCGCGCTCATAGTCATAGTGGGATTGGAGCGGTTCCAGTCCGTCCAGCACCAGCAGGGTCTTATTCTTCCGTATCAGCTCAGCCAGCCGCGCTCCCTTATCCCATGGCGAGCCAGCGCCGGGGTCAGGATCACCGAACCAGTCAAGCGCTTCAGCAATGAACAGGTCGGCTGATGTGACCTTCTCACCAGTTCCCTGGCTGTAGAATGACCATCCAAAGACACGGCTTGCCCCGCGGTAGTTATCAGTCCCCATGTGTTCAAGCCACTTATTGATAAGGGTGGACTTTCCCACCCCGCCCCAGGCTACAAAGCTGACAATATGAGTATGATCAGACTCCCAGGCCTTGTCCAGCATCTCCAGTTGCTTCTGTCTGCCGAATAGCTCTTCTCCTGTCATCGGAAGGCGACGGATGTCGATTTTCTCAGGAGGGGACCAGAGAGGGGTCGGCTCCGGAGGTTTATACGCTGGGTTGTTGATGATCTCAAAAATGTTTTCTGCCACTTTGGTAAAGACCACATCCGGATCGTCCCTGAAATCTCCGGAGACCGATTTACCATCGCGAGGCAGCATCTGGATATCTTTTAGCCAGGGGACGGCTTTCCAGAGGCAGGGTCGCAGCAGTACCGGAATCAGGATCATTCCATCCTTTTCACGGCGTTCCAGCAGGTAGGGGATCTCTTCTTTCGTGCAAAAGTCAGAGGACAGGTAATCAGCCGAGATCAGGCATACGGTCACAGCCGCACGGTCCATGACCTGTTTGATTTCGTTGAACCACTTGCCTCCGGGATCGATCTGCCTGTCATCCCAGATAGTAATACGGTCATGCTGTTCCAGCACACCCAGTTGGGGACGCAGAAGATTCTTCCAGTATTCATCCTTGTGGCTGTAGCTGATGAAGACATTGGGCAGGGTCATGGCATCACCTTCCATTTATGATCCTCCGGTTTATCAATTTTGTAAAATTTTGAAACTCTGGAAATACGGTATAGTTCTCCACGACTCCACATCCCTGACCCGCCGAGCCATGATAACATCAGGGAAGCCCATAGATGATCTTTGCATCATTTCCCTGGATGCAAGTATGTTATTGTTCATATTATGTCCCCCGTATTCGATTATCCTGGTTACGTTCTGCACCCTGCGCCGTTATCATGCACATGCGCTGTCAATAGCTCGCAAAGTACATGCCTGGATTGCAAGCACATGGACAAACGGTTCGTAGATGCCTGTATCCATGTTCACTGTGAGCAAATCCCATAAAAAGTTAGCGATAAAATATAAATCAAGTCCTGTCAACTTCACGTCGGATTCAGCACAGCCCCAGAATACTCACAATCCTGCATCAAATCCTCGACCGTAGTAAAGATTGCTCGCTGCGGCTGCGGTGGCAGTGTGCGTGCAGAGGAGTTGGCGCAGGATCTGGTGCGGGATGTGGCGGCGGATTGTGAGGTTAAAATGGTGGATGAAAGTGTTATCAACTAATCCGCATAAAGCAAAAAGGACAGTAACAGCAAAAGAAACCTGAATTTGTTCACACGTCTCGTAAGAGTATATTTTATAATTATTGCCAGCATACTAACTAAGAAAGGTAAGCTCAAATGACTGAATATCTAACGGACGGGGATTTGAAATTTTTAGTTCCCAGATGTTTCCGTGTTTAAAATTGGAGATTTTGTTAATTGATAGTGGCAATGCAACTATACTGGTGTGATTCAATATGCAGACTAAATCGATAAACGTTGAACTTCCTTATGATACATATCTCAAAGTAGGTGCTGTGGCAAGTGAACACTTTGAAAGTGCGAGAGACTATATCAAAAAAGTGGTTTCGGAATCCATTCGCGAGGAACTTGAACTAAAAGAAATTAAGAAACAGGTGGCATCCGGATACGCAGCAAATGAGATCAGTTATGAATCCTTAAAAACTTTGCTTGGAAGTAAAGATGCCGAACGGCTGCGAATATATAAAGAAACAATAATAGAGTCGTACACAGAAGCAGATGTTGTTGCTTTGAGGTTAAAGAGTGATTGATATCCTGGCTGATACCAGTGCGTTGGTATCACTTGAAATAAAACATCTTGTCAATCTGGCTTCAAAACACATTCATTTCTATATTTCAGAAGGGATCAGGGAAGAATTACTGGACATTGCCGAATTTGATGATGTGCACGGAAGATCTGCAAGAGATGTTCTGAAATTAGTACAGAGCCGCATCATTACGGTCCAATTTATGCCAGCCAGAGAAGAACACACAAAAAATATTGACAGGGGTGAAGCCGAAGTTCTGACATTGTCAGAATCGGGAGACTATGATTATATTATTACAGATGATGTCAAAGCTCTGCCATATATTAAATCCGTAGCAAAAGTAAAAGTATTGACATCTGTGTTTGTTATACGCTTACTATATGATATCAACGCATTATCACGGCAGGAAGCCTTGAACTCAATCAAGGAAATCTCTGCCTCCAGAGATTGGTATGGTGGAATTCTTGAAACCATCTCAAACAGATATTTTGAGGACTAAGTTGGGGTTTATTTATGCTGTCCGATAGCTCAAAATCAAGTCCTGTCAACTTCACATCGGATTCAGCACAGCCCCGCAATACTCACAATCCCGCATCAAATCCTCGACCGTAGTAAGGACTTACTCGTTGCGGCTGCGGTCCCGGTACACAGTAATGCCCTTACACCCCAGCGTATACACCAGCCTGAAAGCCCTTGCCACATCCTCACACAAAGCGTCCTGCTGAAACATCACTTTCAGCAACCTCACCTTCGGTCTCACCTTCAATGCATCAGGTCAGCCGGCAGGCATC
>DAOUWY010000286.1 GCA_030666885.1 Methanosarcinales archaeon | reverse complement strand
TAGTTCGCTTCATCGTACAACTGTACCTTGGCTGCCTGCATAGGGCAGATGGCTTCGCATCCGCCGCATGCAGTACACAGTGAATTTTTTATTACCTGGTATATCTTCGGGAACCCCATTTGTGGTGCGGGGATCTCAGCGCTCACCTACTTGCCTCCGATTATTTCCTTACCGAAGAGTTTGATCGATTTCTCCTTATTCGGACCGATTGGTGAACCGCATATGATCTGGGTCACACCGATCTTCTGGAGATTGGCAACCTTCTCGGCGCATGTTTCAGGTGTTCCGCAGATACTGAATGCATCCATCATATCGTCTGTCACCAAACCGCCCATCAGTGCACCAAAGTCTCCTTTTGCAATAGCTCCACCAATTTCTCCTTTTGCTGCAACATCTATACCGTGGCGTTCAAGCACAGTATCAGGTGAACCTGAAACAATGAATGCAACCACGATCTTAGCTGCACCAACGGCCTTTTCGGCATTCTTGTCAATGGAGAAGCATGCATATGCGCCTACATCAACTTCTTTCGGATCCCTGCCTACCTTCTTGGCACCGGCTTCTATTGCTTTTATTGCAACCTCGAAGTCCTTGGGATGAGATGCGTTGATCAGCACACCATCTGCTACTTCACCTGCAAGTTCCAGCATCTTCGGACCCTGTGCACCCAGGTAGATAGGTATGTCGCCTGCCTTGAAAGCCATCTTGGCACCTTTGATCTTGACCCTCTCGCCATCAATGTTTACTTTTTTGCCTGAAAAGAAATCCCTGAGAGCCTGGACTGATTCTCTTGATGTCTTTAATGGTTTTACCCATTCGATACCCATTGCATCAAATGTGGCCAGGTCGCCGGGACCGATACCCATTATAGCCCTGCCACCGGAAATATCATTGATCGCAGCAATACTGGACGCTGTCATTGCAATGTTTCTTGTGTACGGGTTGGTTACTCCCGTTCCCAGTTTAATCTTGTTGGTACTCAAGGCCAGTACAGCCAGGGTAGTATAAACATCCCTGTTGTTGTAATGGTCTGTAATCCACACATTGTCAAATCCCTGATCTTCTGCTAACTTCGTATATTCAGCCAACTTAAGAACAGGATCACTTGGTACAAATTCTATTCCATACATGTATGTCCCTCCATTAACGGTTAAACTATTGATTCATTAATCACTTAAAAGCATATTGGTTTTATCCTGAAAAGCAAAGATGAAGCATCTGGTAGAAATACATTATACTGTAATGGGTAACTGTAATGGGTAATATACTGTAATAGGTTTAATTGAATAACAGATAATTGACAACAGGTAAATTGGTTACTATGAGACTGGACGCATTGTTAGTACAACAGGATAAAGTAGCCAGCCGGGGCAGGGCCCGGCGTGCAATTACCAATGGACTGGTAATGGTTGATGGAAAAAAAATCCTCAAACCGTCCAGGCAGGTTGGATATGAAAATGAGATCACAGTGAAAGATGACATTGACGTGCCTGCAGGATACCTGAAACTCAAAGATATCCAGGAACGCACCGGCATGATCTATCCGGGAGATGATGTACTTGACCTGGGTTCCAGTGCAGGAGGTTTTCTCATGTTCGCATCAGGGATTGCCGGGAGCATAAAAGGCATCGAGTACAGCGAAGAGTTCATGCCACATCTTAAAAGTATCGCCAGGTCCCATGAGAATATTACCGTTGTACAGGATAATGTATTTACCATGCCCCTGTCATCAATGTCTGATAAACCAGTGGATGTGATCTGCAACGATATTACTGTCGAGCCCCTTGATTCCATCAAAGTACTGGCAAGGGTCCTGCCATTACTGAAACCAGGCGGTCGTGTGCTACAGGTCTTAAAACTTCCTGACAGGTCGCACCTTGATGAGTGCACTAACAGGCTAAAGGAACTGGTATTGACGATCCAGTTTATATTAAAGCCTGAAAAGAGAGAAGTTTATGTTATAGCAGTACGAAATGGAAAGAACGAGGCGAAAAAGTAAATGGCAGACATATGCAGCATATGCGGAAAAAAAGAGATGCTGCCCTACAAATGCAAGTACTGCGGCTGGACATACTGCTCTGAACACCGCCTGCCAGAGAACCACAACTGCCCTGGTCTGGAAAAACTCAAGACACAGGCAAGGGAAAGCGGCAGTATTATGTACCGGCCCGAACCGGAAACCACGAAAAAACATACCATCGGTTTACCGGGACTTGGGCATATGGGGAGGTCACCGTATGCTGTCCCGATATCAAGGAACTATTCCCTGTATATAATAATAGCATGTGTATCGGCATTTTTTTTACAGAATTTAATCCCGGCATTTACGGGTATGCTCCTGTTAGTACCCGAACTGGCTGCAGTTCGCCCCTGGACCGTTTTAACGTATATGTTTCTGCATGGAAGTGGCAGACACCTGTTCTTCAACATGCTCGTACTATTCTTCTTTGGTCCTACCCTTGAGAGGAAGATTGGAAGTCACAAGTTCCTGATTGTTTATTTCGGGGCCGGATTATTATCTGCTCTGGGACACATGACATTTTCAGGCTCACCGGTAGTAGGTGCCAGCGGGGCCATATACGGTATATTTGCTTGTCTTGCACTGCTGGAACCGGATATACGGGTTTATGTATATTTCTTCCCTATGAAAATCACGCAGGCACTGGTACTGTTTGCCCTCATAGATATACTATTGATGGGGTCCAATGATATGGTAGCCCATGCAGCACATCTGTCCGGCCTGGTGTTCGGACTGTATATGGGTTTTAAATTAAAGAAAGAAATGAAACACTCAGTATGGTGATTGCATTTAGTCGCAAAGTATAATACTCACAAAGTTGAATACCAGATTCCAGGAGCAAAGCAACAATGGCTAAGAAAAAGT